>JALZAO010000279.1 GCA_030948305.1 Pseudomonadota bacterium | reverse complement strand
GTTGCCGCGGCGGCGAAGCGCTGGAACGTGGCGCCGGATTCCATCCGCGTCGTCAACGGCGTCGTGACGCACACGTCCGGAAAGAAAGCCACCTTCGGCGAGTTGGCCGCGGCGGCGGCGAAGGAGCCCGTGCCAGCCGACATCAAGCTGAAAGACCCGAAGGATTTCGTCTTCATCGGCAAGCGCGTGCCGCGCACCGACTCGCGCGCCAAATCGAACGGAACGGCGCGCTTTACGCAGGATGTTCAGCTCGAAGGTCTGCTTACCGCGGTCGTCGCTCATCCGCCTCGTTTTGGCGCCCGGGTCGCATCGTTCGACGCCAGCGCCGCGCAAAAGGTCCAGGGCGTCAAATACATCGTCGAAGTTCCGAACGGGGTCGCGGTGCTCGCGGTGAGCTTCTGGCAGGCAAAAAAAGGCCGCGACGCATTGATGATCGAGTGGGACGAGTCGAACGCATTCAGGCGCTCGTCTGCCGACATCATGGCCGACTACAAAAAGCTTGCGGCCACGCCGGGGACGGTAGCGCGCAACGACGGCGATGCGGTCAAGGCTCTCGCCGGCGCGGCCAGGACGCTCGAAGCATCGTTCGAGTTTCCTTTTCTCGCGCACGCTGCAATGGAGCCGATGAATTGCGTCATAAGCCTCGGCGCCGACAGCTGCGAGGTATGGAACGGCGAACAGTTTCACACGATCGACCAGGGCGCCGTCGCGGAAATCGTGGGCCTAGCGCCGGAACGGGTGAAGATCAACCAACTCTTCGCCGGAGGCAGCTTCGGCCGCCGCGCCAATCCGGCTTCTGACTTTTTGCGCGAAGCGGCGTACATCGCCAAGGCGATCAAAGGTGCAGCGCCGGTCAAGCTGGTGTGGACGCGCGAAGACGACATGCGCGCCGGGTACTATCGCCCGATGTACTACCACACGATCAAGGCAGCACTGGACGGCGCCGGCAACGTGAGTGCGTGGCAGCAACGCATCGTCGGACAGTCGATTCTTGCGGGAACGCCGTTCGAGAAAATGATGGTCAAGGATGGCGTCGACGGCACCTCGGTCGAGGGTGCATCCTCGCTTCCCTATTCGATTCCCAACCTGCTGGTCGAGCTTCATTCGCCGAAGATCGGCGTGCCCGTGCAGTGGTGGCGTTCGGTTGGTTCGACGCATACCGCGTTTTCGACCGAAACGTTTTTGGACGAGCTTGCCGCCGCAGCCGGCAAGGACCCGGTCGCGTTCCGCAAGGCTCTGCTGACGGCCAAGCCCCGCCATCTCGGCGTGCTGAAACTCGCGACGGAAAAAGCCGGCTGGGGCTCAGCCCTGGCACGGGGCAAGGCCAGCGAAAAGCGGGGTCGCGGCGTGGCCGTACACGAGTCGTTCAACACCGTCGTTGCGCAAGTCGCCGAATTGACCGTTTCATCCGACGGCAAATTCAGGGTCGACCGTGTGGTGTGCGCGGTCGATTGCGGCGTGGCGGTCAATCCCGACGTGGTCCGCGCTCAAATGGAAGGCGGCATCGGGTTCGGGCTTGCCGCGGCGCTCCACAGCGCGATCACGCTCAAGGACGGCGTCGTGGAGCAGTCGAATTTTCACCAATATCCGCCGCTGCGAATCAACGAAATGCCCAAAGTGGAAGTGCACATCGTCGCATCGACGGATAAGCCGACGGGTGTCGGCGAGCCCGGAACGCCGGTCATCGCTCCCGCCATAGCCAACGCGATTGCCGCAGCGACCGGAAAACGCCTGCGCTCACTGCCGCTGGTGATCGCGTGAAGGCGGTATTGCGGCCCATGTTACGAACAGCCGGCTTGCTGCTTGCCGTCGCGGCGAGTGCGCTTCACGCCGAGCCCGGTGTCACGCCGACATCCATCCTCATCGGCCAGTCTGCCGCGTTTTCCGGCGCGGCGTCGGAGCTTGGAACGGAGATGCGCACCGGTGCCGCGGCATACTTCCGGGTCGTCAATGCTGCCGGAGGCGTCCACGGGCGCAAGATCGAGGTGCGGTCGCTCGACGACGGCTACGAGGGCGACCGAGCCGCGGCCAACACCAAGAAGCTGATCGACGATGGCGTCTTCCTGCTGTTCGGTTATGTCGGCACGCCGACGTCGAATGCCTCGAAGCCGATCTTCACCGCGGCGCGGGTTCCCTTCGTCGGGCCGTTCACTGGCGCCGAGTCGTTGCGCAACCCGGTCAACCGCTACATCTTCAACATCCGAGCGAGCTACTTCGACGAGACGGAAAAGATCGTCGGCCAGATGACCGGTCAGGCCCTCGACAAGATAGCCGTTTTTTATCAAAATGACGATTACGGCAAGGCGGGCCTGCTCGGCGTCGAAAAAGCGATGGAGCGGCGAAAGATCAAGATCGTGGCCACGGGCACCGTCGAGCGCAACACCGTCGATGTTGCCGCAGCGGTCCAGGCGATCGGCAAGGTCGAACCGCAGGCGGTTATCATGATCTCGGCTTACAAGTCGTGCGCCGCGTTCATCAAGGCGATGCGTGCTGCCGGCTACAATCCGCAGTTCATGAACGTTTCCTTTGTCGGCAGCAAGGCGCTTGCCAAGGAGTCCGGAGTCGACGGTCGCGGTGTCGCCGTCTCACAGGTGGTTCCGTTCCCCTGGAACATTGGCGTGCCGGTCGTGAAGGAGTACCAGCAGCTGCTCGAAGCCTCCACCGGCAAGCAGGACTATTCGTTCACCAGCCTGGAAGGATTCATCGCCGCCAAGGTTCTGGTCGAGGGGCTGCGTCGTACGGGCGCCGAGCTCACGCGCGAGAAATTCATCGCCGCCATGGAGACGATGCGCGATTTCGACCTTGGCGGTTTCTGGATCACTTTCACGCCGACGAGTCACAGTGGGTCGAAGTTCGTCGAGCTGACCGTCATCGGCAAGGATGAACGATTCCTCCGTTAGTCTGCGCACCATGAGCGCTCCCGCCGGCTTCGAGCCCGGCACCGCTCTGCCCAAGCAACTCGCTGCCACGTCCTTCTGCTTTGTGTGGCGGGATGACAAGATTCTCGCGCGTAACGGCGACCCGCCGACGCTGCCGACTTTTTCCGACCTCATCACGCTGGGGATCGACGGCGCACGTCATTACCTCGGCCGCTATCAGGGG
>JALZAO010000278.1 GCA_030948305.1 Pseudomonadota bacterium | reverse complement strand
TGTGATGTACCGCGCGCTCGCCAATCGCGACCCGGCGTACGATGGCATTTTCTATGTCGCAGTGAAGACCACGCGTATTTTCTGCCGCTCGGTCTGTCACGCCCGCACGCCCAAGCGTGCGAACGTCGAGTTCTATGCCCGGACGCACGACGCTCTATACGCCGGGTATCGCCCCTGTCTGCGCTGCCGACCGCTCGAGACCCGCGGCAAGCCTGCGCCGATGGTTGAGAAACTGCTGGCAGCGGTCGAGGCCGATCCGTCGGGGAGGCTGCGTGAATCGGATCTCACGCGCATGGGAATCGATCCATCGACCGCCCGCCGCCAATTCCAGCGTTATTGCGGCATGAGCTTTCACGCCTACCACCGTGCGCGGCGGATGGGAATGGCACTCACCGGAGTCAGGGAAGGAAAAAGCATGCTCGACTTGCAACTCGATCAGGGATTTGAGTCATCCAGCGGTTTCCGCGAAGCCTTCGCCAAAGTCTTCGGCACTGCGCCCAGCCTCGCGCACGACGTTGACTGCCTGTACGCAAAATGGTTCGAGACCCCGCTCGGCCCGATGCTTGCGCTGGCCAACGACGCCGGCCTGTACATGCTCGAATTCGTCGACCGCCGCGGCCTGGAGCGCGAAGTGCAGGCGCTGCGACGCCGGCTTACGCAGCACGTCGTTCCGGGCGAGCACCGCTATCTTGACCGTATCGGCGAGGAGCTCGACGCTTATTTCGCGGGCCGCTCGCTGACATTCGCAACTCCGCTCCAGCTCGCTGGCTCGCCCTTCCAGCGCGCGGTATGGGAGACGCTGCGCGCGATTCCTCCCGGGGAGACGCTTGCCTATGCCGACGTCGCAGCGAAAATAGGACGCCGCGCGGCGGTGCGGGCGGTCGGACGCGCCAACGGCGACAACAAGCTGGCGATTATCGTGCCCTGCCATCGCGTGATCGGCGCCGACGGAACGCTGACCGGCTACGGCGGCGGATTGTGGCGTAAGGCTTGGCTCCTGGAACACGAGCGCACGTTCACCCGCGCTCGCGGACAGCTCGCCCTGGTACCGGCACTGCCGGCTGCCGCCGCAGCTTAAGATGTCGCCGGCTGACCTCGCGCGCCTGCTTGCGCTGGCGGCGCTCTGGGGCGGCTCCTTTGCTTTCATCCGGGTGGCCGCACCCGTCGTCGGGCCGCTCTGGCTCGCCGAAAGCCGGGTCGCTCTCGCGTTTGTGGTCTTGCTCCTGTTGGCGCTGTCGCGCGGCAAGGTCCCGGCCTTGCGTGAGCGCTGGCGAGATTTCGCGGTCATCGGCGTCGTGAATTCGGCACTGCCGTTCGCGCTGTTCTGCTTCGCCGGGCAATACATCGCCGCATCGACCGCGGCGATCCTCAATGCCACCAGTCCGTTTTTCGGCGCTCTCGCCGCGGCGCTATGGATCAAGGAGCCGCTGCCGCTGCCGAAGCTTCTCGGGATGGCGCTCGGGCTCGTAGGTGTGGTGTTGCTGGTCGGCTGGCGAGCTGAGCCGATGACCGGTCTCGCGCTCGCGGCGGTCTTCGCATGCCTTGCAGCCTCACTGTGCTACGGCATTGCAAGCGTCTACGCAAGGGTGCGCATGTCCGGCGTGCCGAGCTTCTCGACTGCGCTGTTCAGCCAGCTTGCCGCGGCGATAGTGCTCGCACCGGCGCTGCCGCTCGCTCCTATGCAGGGTCCGATGACCGCGACCGTCGCCGCCAATGTGCTCGCACTCGCGGTCGGATCGACCGCCATCGCGTACGTGCTGTATTTCAAGCTGATCGCCAGTATCGGCCCCGCGCGCGCGCTCTCCGTGACCTTCCTCATCCCGCTCTTCGGCGTTCTGTGGGGCTACCTGTTTCTGAACGAACCGCTGACCGTCAACATGCTGACGGGCGGCTCGCTGATCCTGGGAGGCACGTGGCTGGCGATGCGCGGCGCTGTCGCGTCCCGCGGCGTACGGCCGCGGATCGCTTCCTGATCCAGGCTCGACAGCTGGTGACGATGCCGCAGGTAACCGAAGTCAGACGAGATCGGCCGCGGGCCCGAGGATCTGTTCGCGCAGCTCGCGGTAGCGAGGCAGCGTCGGCGGGTACACGCACAAATACTTCACCTGCGCCGCTTGCAGGCACCGCTGCTTGATGATCTCGAGTTTTTGATCGCGCGGATTCTGCACCTGCTCCGGCTCTTTCGAATCGACAATGGCAATGATCGTCATGTCACGATCGCAGACTACAAAGCCCACGTGCTGATTGGCGATCTTTCGAAACGCGCGCAGCCGTTCCATTCCCTGCGGGCCGATTTTCACTTGCAGCACGTCCGCCAGCCGTACGCGTGCAAAAATCTCGTGACGCGGAAATGCAGCCTTGAGCAGAAGGTAAACGACATTCTCGGCTTTCGACAGAAAGCGCGAGCGCAACAAATACAGGCCCGGGAGCTCGGCGCTGGACAACAGGCGCGTGGTTTCGCCCTCGGTCCATTGCGACACGGTATTGGGCGACTCCCCGGGCTTCGACTTCGGACCACTCCGCTGCCGACGGACGAGCCCGAAAAGGACCGCGACCACCAGTGCGCTAATCGCAAGCGCGAAGAGCATTCCGGAAGTCATGGGACAAGCTCCTTTTCTGCGGCGCTAGCCGGTTCTTTATTGGATCTTGCCGGCTGCGCACGGTGCGCGCCCGGGGTGCCTAACACCTTAGTTTAATGCATTTCTTTTGTCTCTGCTGGAGACACCGGCGCCTGACGGCGATCCTTGCCTGCGAGTGCGCACGCCCTTAGAATGCAGTGCGCGACCGATTCCGTCGCAGATGTCGCGCACGTGGCGGCATGCTTTTGAGTTCGCTTGCCGGCCATCGCGAACCTTGACCACAACTACCGACAACAAGCCCACATGAATCCTGTCCATTTCTTCGAACGGCATCCTGGAGTTCGACGCCGCGTGCTAAGCGTGTTGCTGGCCGCGATCACCAGCACGGCAGGCGCGAATGCTGCCGCGGATGGCTTTCGCGCCCCGACCGGACTCGGGGTCACCGTGGCCAGCGGAGATCAGACCACGCTCTATGGCCTTTCAACCTACTGGGATTCGGTGTGCACCTGCGCGCCTCTGGCTGA
>JALZAO010000277.1 GCA_030948305.1 Pseudomonadota bacterium | reverse complement strand
TCGGCAATGGCCGATGCCGGAGTTGCCCATGAGCTCGCGCATGTTGCGGGTGCGGAAGACGTCGCGCACGTAGCCCGGCGCTTTGTACATGTGAAACACCGGACCCTCGCTGGTCACGATGCCGGCGGCGTCCTGACCACGGTGCTGCAGCAGCAGCAAGCCGTCATACAGGATCTGATTGACCGGCGTATGCGTAACTGCGCCGATGATTCCGCACATAAGCGTCTATCCTCAGGTCAAACTACTGCCACCAGCCCGCGTCCAAGCACCCGGACGTGGGCGCCCGGCTTTGCCGGCCGTCCGGGCCTGACCTCGCCCGGCCCATAGTCGAGGCGCTGCGCCAGCGCCTGCGGTAGCCACGGGCGCAGGCTCAGTGCCGCGATCACCAGCGGCGGGGCGAACAAGGCATTCTGCCACCATTCCTGGCGAGGCAAAGTCGTCAGACCGGCCAGCAACACAGCTATGACAACAATAAGCACGCCGCGTGCGACGCCAAACACGGCGCCAAGCAAGCGATCGACCAAACCGAGCCCGATCGCGCGTATGGCTCTCGAGAGAACCCAGCCCAGCAGCGATCCGACGATCACGACGACGACGAAGATCAGGGCGAACGCAGCCAGATAACGGGTTGTGGGGCTATCGCTTAAGACCGGCAGCATGTTTGCCACCGATGGGGAAAACTGGATAGCCGCCAGCACCGCCGCTACCAGCGCAACCAGCGACATGACGACCCGAATCAAACCGCGCCAGAACGCGAATACCGTTGACAAGCCGACGATGCCGATGACGATCAGGTCGAATGCCGTCATCGCATGATTCGCGACATCATTTTGTCGTCACCACGCCTCGATAACCCGCTGCATTGAGGCGGGCCGCCTCGGCATCGGCGACTTCTCGGGTCGCGTAAGGACCGACACGCACGCGGCGCATGGTGCCCTGATCCGTCTTCAGGGTTTCGGTAAAGGCGGGAAATCCCGCGCTCTTGAGCTTGGACGCAAGAGCGGGCGCGGCCTTCGCATCGGCAAACGCTGCCAACTGCACGACAAAACCACCCGCCGGTGAAACGACACCCGGCCGCGTACCGCCAGAGTCGGATTTGGCCGCCGGCGCGGCGGGTTTCAGCGGTTCGGGCTTGGCCGTGATGATGCTGGTCGCGGTCGGCGCAGGGGAAGGAGGGGAAGGCGCGACGTCGGTCGCAGCACGTTGCGCGGTCTCGACGACCGGCTTGCCGCTCGCATTGAGTGCGCCAGCCGGCTTGGCTTCGACCGCGGCATCGGGCGCCGCCGCAGCCGATGGCGGCGAGGTCGATCTACCACCACCAGCCTGATTGGGAACAGCTTTTCCGTCCGCTCCCTTGGCCGGCGAAAGCGGCGTAATGAACTTGCTGTTGTCGATCGGAGGAATTCGGATCGACACATCGTCGCCCAGCGGTTTCGGATCGCTTTCGAGCAACAGCGGAAGAATGACGGCTGCGGCGAGTGCCAGCACGATGGCTCCCACCAGCCGGCGGCGGGCGCGGCGCTTGAGCTCCTCGACGGCGGGATCGGCGGCTTCAGGTCGTGTCAGCATGCACTCCGGTGAGCCTCAGCTAACCCTTGGGTGACTCTCAGGCAGCGCGGCGATCCGTCAGCGCCAACGCTGCGGCCACCGTGAGAAACGAGCCGAAAACAATAATTCTATCAGCTTCCATCACCGCCTCGCGCGCGGCGCGATAGGCCGAGGCGGGATCGTTGAAGTCTCGAATGGCCGCAGGCGCGACACCTGCGGTCTCCAGACGCTGGCGCAGGTCTGAAGCGGTCGCGCCTCGGGGCGGCGGCAAGCTTGCGACGTACCAATGGTCCACACGCGGCAGCAGTGCCGCGATGACGCTGTCGATGTCCTTGTCGGCCATGATCCCGAACACCGCCCAAGTCTGCGGATGAAATCCCATCGACCCAAGGCTGTCGGCCAACGCAGCGGCGGCTTGCGGATTGTGAGCGACGTCGAGCACGGTCACCGGCCGTCCGGGCAGAACCTGCAGCCGGCCGGGAAGCTCGACGCTGACGAGGCCCTCTCGTACCGCACCCATGGGGACAGGAAGGCGCTCGCGCAAAACGTCGAGCGCGGCGAGCGCGGTCGCCGCGTTGGCAAGTTGATACGCGCCGCGCAGCGCCGGGATCGGCAGCCCGTGCCGTGTGCCTCCCGGCCCTCGATAGCTCCACTGCCCGTCGTGAGCGGTGAAATCGTAGTCGATGCCGATCCGCAACAGCCTGGCGCCAATCGCGCTCGCTTGCGCAAGCAATGTCGCCGGTGGCAGGCGATCGGCGCAGATCGCGAAAGCGCCGGAGCGGAAGATGCCCGCCTTCTCGCGGCCGATGTCCTCGCGCGTCGTTCCCAGATAATCGACATGATCGATCGCCACCGTGGTGACGATGGCGACGTCGGCATCGACCACATTAACCGCGTCGAGCCTGCCTCCCAGTCCGACTTCGAGGACTACCACATCGAGCCCGGCGCGAGCGAGCAACCACAGTGTCGCGAGCGTGCCGAACTCGAAGTAGGTCAGCGGCGTCGTCAGGCGCGCGGATTCGACCGCGGCAAACGCTTCCAGTAGCGCATCATCGGTCGCGTCGGCGGCATCGACGCGCACGCGCTCGTTGTAATGCAAAAGGTGCGGGGACGTGTAGGCGCCGACCCGATAGCCGGCGGCACGCAGCATGCATTCGAGCAAGGCGCAGGTCGAGCCCTTGCCGTTGGTGCCGCCGACGGTGATCACTGGGCACTTGAGCACCACGCCGAGACGCGCGTAGACGGCGGTGACGCGGTCGAGCCCCATCGCGATCGCCTTCGGATGGAGCGTCTCGAGATACGCGAGCCATTCGGCGAGCGTCGAGTCTTTTTTCACCGGTTCACCGGTCGAGCGACGAAAGCGACGCGCGACGACGCAAAGGCGCGCCAGGCCCTAGCCCGAGGGGAGCGGCTGGCGCTGCAACAAGGTTAAGAGCTTGGGCAGATCGTCCTTGAGCTGACGGCGATCGACGATCATGTCGATCGCGCCTTTTTCCAGCAGAAATTCGGCGCGCTGAAAACCCTCGGGCAGCTTTTCGCGCACGGTCTGCTCGATCACCCTCGGGC
>JALZAO010000276.1 GCA_030948305.1 Pseudomonadota bacterium | reverse complement strand
CTTGCGGCGTGGGTCGCTCCCTGTCCGAAAGCGCGGGCCTTGCTCTTTTCGACGGGATACCTGGCGAACCTCGCCATCGTCACCGCTCTCGTCGGCCGCGGCGACGCCGTTTTCGCGGACAAGCTAAACCACGCCTGCCTCAACGATGCGGCGCTGCTCTCTCGCGCCGATTTCCTTCGCTATGCGCACGGGGACCTCAAGGCGCTCGAGGAGAGGCTCTCGTCGAGCGATGCGCATCGCAAGCTGATCGCCACCGACGCCGTTTTCAGCATGGATGGCGACATCGCCGCGCTTGCGAGTCTGCTCGAGCTCGCCGAGAAGTACGACGCGTGGCTGGTGGTCGACGACGCGCACGGTTTCGGCGTGCTTGGCGATGAGTCCGGAGAGGGCCGGGGGAATTCGGGCCGCGGCACGCTGGCACGGCTCGGTCTCGCCTCCGAGCGCATCGTCTATATGGCAACGCTGGGCAAGGCGGCGGGAGTCGCCGGCGCGTTCGTCGCCGCGCACGGTTCGGTCATCGAGACACTGATTCAGTCCGCGCGAAGCTACATTTTTACCACTGCCGCGCCGCCGATGCTTGCCTGCGCAGTGGCGGCGAGTCTCGCATTGATCCGGGATGAGCCCGAGCGGAGGACACACTTGTTCGCGCTCGTCGAGCGCTGGCGGGACCTGGCAACTGCGCTGCCGTGGCACACGCTTCCTTCGGCGACCGCGATTCAGCCGCTTATACTCGGAGCGAACGCCGAAGCGCTGCGCGTCAGCGATGCGTTGTGGAAACGCGACATCTGGGTGCCGGCGATCCGTCCGCCGACGGTGCCGCAAGGCTCGGCGCGCTTGCGCATTACGTTTTCCGCCTCGCACTGCATCGCCGACGTCGACCTCCTGGCCGAAGCGCTCGCCGATGTCGCGCGATGAGCCTCCATGTCGAGAGCGTGGGTCGCGGAAGGCCGCTGGTGATGCTGCACGGGTGGGCGATGCATTCCGGATTGTGGTTTCCGCTCCTGCCGCGCCTGACCGAGCGCTACCGCTTGCATCTCGTCGATTTGCCCGGTCACGGATACAGCGACCCGCTGGTGGCCCCGCCGCTATTGTCGTTGCGCCGCATCGTCGAAGCGGTGGAGCTCGCGATCGCACAAACGTCGGCGCCGGGGCCGCTCGTGATCCTGGGCTGGTCGCTTGGCGGTCAGGTTGCGCTCGAATGGGCGCGGTTGCGACCCGAGCGCGTTGGCGCACTGGTGTTGATGTCGACCACACCTAGCTTTGTCCAGCGACCGGACTGGCCGCACGCCATGGCGGAAGCAACGTTGCGGCAATTTGGCGACGAGCTCACCGTCGCCTACCGGCAGACCCTGCAGCGCTTTGTCGCCCTGCAGGTGCAGGGAAGCGAACACGCGCGCGACGCGCTCGCTTCCCTGCGCTCGCAACTGTTTGCGCGCGGCGAGCCTTCGCGGCAGGCGCTTCGCGATTCCCTCGAGCTGCTCGCCTCGAGCGACCTTCGGAGCGGGATAGGCGCGATATCGCAGCCGGCACTGATGATCGCCGGCGATCGCGACACGCTGACTCCGGTCGCCGCGGCGCGATGGCTTGCGAGCGCGCTTCCGCAAGCCTCGCTGGTGGTCGTTCCCGGTGCCGCGCACGCGCCTTTCCTGTCCCATCCGGAGGCGGTCGTCGCGGCCCTGGACGCGTTTGCCGATGAACGCTGAGCGGGCCACCCAACCGCCGGACCTTGATCGCGCGCTGGTGCGCCGCGCGTTTGAGCGTGCCGCCGCTACCTATGACAAAGCAGCCGTGCTGCAGCGCGAGGTCGGGCAGCGCATGGCCGAGCGCCTCGGCCTCGTCAGAATGCACCCGGAGACGATACTCGACGCCGGCTGCGGCACCGGCGTGGCGCTGGGCGAGTTGCACGCACGCTACCCCGACGCTCGTCTCATCGGTCTCGACGTGGCGTTGAGCATGACCTTGGCGGCGCGCAATCGAGCCGGCGCGGCGACGAGATCCGCCCGGTCGCTGCTCGGGCGGGTCCTGGGCCCGCTCGCCCCCGCGCGCGCGATTCGGCCCTGGTGCATCTGCGGCGACATCGCGTCACTGCCGATCAAGCCGGCAAGCATCGATCTCGTCTGGAGCAATCTCACGCTGCAGTGGGTCGGCGATCCGCAAAAAGCATTCGCCGAATGCCGGCGAGTGCTGCGAGTAGGCGGCTTGTTGTCTTTCACCACTTTCGGCCCCGACACGCTCAAGGAGTTGCGAGCGGCATTTCTTGCCGCCGACCGCGCGACGCACGTCGGCCGGTTCATCGACATGCACGATCTGGGCGACATGCTGGTTCACGCCGGCTTTGCCGACCCGGTGATGGACATGGAAACGCTGACCCTGACCTATGGTGACGCGATCGGGCTTATGCGCGATCTGAAGGCGATCGGCGCACACAATGTCACCGCCGGACGCCCGCGCGGCATGATGGGTCGGCATCGCTGGCAGCGCATGCTGGCCGCTCTCGAAACCACGCGCCGCGATGGGCGTCTGCCGGCGAGCTTCGAGGTCGTCTACGGTCATGCATGGAACCCTCTACCGAGGATGACCGACGACGGCAGCGCGATCATCCGCGTCGAGCCGCGAGCGAAGCGATGACCGAGGGCATCTTCATCACCGGGACCGACACCGGTGTCGGCAAGACGGCGGTTTCGTGTGCGCTGCTGCGGAAGTACGTCGCGGCTGGATCGCGCGCCGTAGGTATGAAGCCCGTCGCCGCCGGAGGCGGTGAGGATAACGACGACCTGGTTGCGCTGGCGGCGGCCGGCAATGTCGACGCTCCCCTTTGGGCGCGTTGCCCGTATGCTTTCGCGGACGCCATCGCGCCGCATCTTGCCGCGCGGGCCGCCGGCGTCGCCATCGACCTTCATCGTATCAAGAGGAGCTATCAGGAGCTCAGCGCTCGCGCCGATCACGTCGTCGTCGAAGGCGCGGGTGGGGCGCTCGCGCCGCTCTCTGATCGGATCGACATGCTCGACATTGCCCGGGCGCTTGCCCTGCCCGTGCTGATGGTCGTCGGTGTGCGGCTCGGTTGCCTCAACCACGCGCTGCTGACTTCCCTGGCGATTCGCGCGCGTGGCTTGGAGC
>JALZAO010000275.1 GCA_030948305.1 Pseudomonadota bacterium | reverse complement strand
GTCGGCGAGCCTCGTTTGCAGGTTGCGAATCACTTCCTCGGCCCGCGCGCTGCGCCGAGCAAGAGGCTTGAGATTGATCAGCATGCGGCCGCTGTTCAGCGTCGAGTTGGTGCCGTCGACGCCGATGAACGAGGAAAGGCTTTCCACCGCGGGATCCTGCAGGACCACGCGCGCGAGCGCCTGCTGGCGCTCCGCCATCGCCGCGAACGAGATGGTTTGCGGCGCCTCGGTGATCCCCTGAATGGCCCCGGTATCCTGAATCGGAAAGAAGCCCTTGGGCATGAAAATGTAGAGGACGATGGTGAGGATCAGCGTGATAACCGCCACGATCAGCGTCGCAGCCTGCCGGTCCAGCACCCAGTTGAGCATGCTCCCGTAGCGGGCGATGACCCGGTCGAACAGCTCCCCGCTCTTCCGGTAGAACTTGCTCTGCCGCTCCTCCGGAGTATGACGGAGGAACTTGGCGCACATCATCGGCGTCAGCGTCAGCGACACGACCGCCGAAATCAGGATCGAGATAGCCAGCGTGATCGCAAACTCGCGAAACAGCCGTCCGACGACGTCGCCCATGAACAAGAGCGGGATCAGCACCGCGATAAGCGAGATGGTCAGCGAAATGATCGTGAACCCGATCTGCTCCGCGCCCTTGAGCGCGGCGGCGAGCGGCTTCTCGCCGGCCTCGATATAGCGGGCGATATTTTCGATCATCACGATCGCGTCATCGACCACAAAGCCGGTCGCGATCGTCAACGCCATCAGCGTCAGGTTGTTGATCGAAAAACCGGCGAGATACATCACGCCGAACGTTCCGACCAGCGACAGCGGAACCGCCACGCTTGGGATGACGGTCGCCGACAGGCTGCGCAGGAACAGGAAGATGACCATCACCACCAGCGCGACGGCGAGGAAGAGCTCGAATTGCACGTCGCTAACGGAAGCCCGTACGGTGATCGTGCGATCGGTCAGCACGGCGATATCGACCGCGGCGGGCAGCGACGCCTGCAGCTGAGGCATCAGCTTCTTGATCCTGTCGACGACCTCGATGACGTTGGCGCCGGGCTGGCGCTGGATGTTGACGATGATCGCCGGCAGCTCGTTCGCCCATGCCGCGAGCCGGGTGTTTTCCGCGCCGTCGATGACATCGGCCACATCGGTGAGCCGTACCGGCGAGCCGTTTTTGTAGCTGATGATCATGCTCTTGTATTCTTCGGCCGATTTGAGCTGATCGTTGGCGTCGATGGTCGATGCGCGTGTCGGTCCGTCGAAGCTTCCCTTGGCCTGATTGGTGTTGGCATTGCTGATCGCGGTGCGCACGTCGTCCAGCGACAGGCCGTAGGCGGCGAGCGAGGTTGGATTCGCCTGGATGCGCACCGCGGGGCGCTGCCCGCCGGTGACGCTGACCAGGCCGACGCCCGGAAGCTGGGAAAGCTTCGTCGCGAGTCGCGTATCCGCCAGATCCTCGATCTTCGGCAGCGGCATCGTCTTCGACGTCAGCGCCAGGGTCATGATCGGCGTGTCCGCCGGATTGACCTTGTTGTAGATGGGCGGGTTCGGCAGGTCGGCGGGGAGGAAGCTGCCGGAGGCGTTGATTGCCGCTTGCACTTCCTGCTCCGCGACGTCGAGCGACAAGTCGAGGTCGAACTGGAGGGTGATGACCGAGGCGCCGCCGGAGCTCGTCGACGACATCTGCTTCAGACCCGGCATCTGGCCGAACTGGCGCTCGAGCGGCGCGGTAATCGACGATGTCGTCACGTCCGGGCTCGCGCCGGGATAAAGGGTGACGATCTGGATCGTCGGATAGTCGACCTGCGGCAGCGCCGAGATCGGCAGCACGCGGTAGGCGATGGCGCCGGCCAGCAAGATGGCGAGCATCAGCAGCGAGGTCGCTACCGGCCGCAGAATAAAGGGACGGGACGGGTTCATCGCGCTAATCCACTCAACTCAAGACTTATCGTCGACGCGCGACTTGCTCGCGGATCAGCCGCCGCCCTTGGAACGGGGTCCTTGTCCGTCTTTTCCGCCCGGCGACTTGTCGGACCTTGGCGGCCCTTTTTGCGGATTCGCCAATTGACGGGCGTTGGGGTCGATCATTTCTATTTTCGAGCCTTCGCGCAGCTTGTCCGCGCCGTCGACCACCACCAGATTTCCTGGCTCGACACCGCTCTGTATCTCGGTGATCTCGCCTTCCACCGCGCCGATCTTGACCGGCGTCACCGACACGGTTTGATCCTGGCGGACGAGGAACACAAAGGTCCCGGGAGCGCCGCGCTGGATGGCCGCCGTCGGAACCAGCGTGGCGTCAACCCTGGTTTCGACGCCCATGCGCACGTTGACGAACTGATTTGGAAAGAGAGCGCCATCCTGATTGGGGAACTCCGCCTTGAGCTTGACGGTGCCGGTCGTCGTATCGATTTGATTGTCGAACGTCAGCAGCCGTCCGGTCGCGAGCTTGGTTCTACCGGCGCGGTCGTACGCGACGACAGCGACTTCCTCGCCGCTCTGCGTGCGCCTGACGATTCGGGGAACGTTGTCTTCCGGCACCGGATAGATCACCGTCATTGGCTTGACCTGCGCGATCGTGACCAGTCCGTTGGAGTCCGATGCGTGCACCATATTGCCGGGGTCCACCTGCCGCAGGCCGACCCGGCCGCTGATCGGCGCGGTGATTCGCGCGTACGTGAGCTGAAGCCTGGCATTGTCGATGGCGCCCTGATCGGTCGCGACCGTACCCTGATATTGGCGAACCAGCGCCTCCTGAGTGTCGACCTGCTGCTTGGAGATCGAGTCCTGAGTCAGCAAGGTGCGATAACGCTCGAGGTCGAGTTGCGCATTCTTCAGTTGCGCCTGGTCATGAGCCATCTGCCCATTGGCCTGGGTCAGCATCACTTCGAACGGGCGAGGATCGATCTGCGCCAGCACGTCGCCCGCCTTGACGTCCTGGCCTTCGCGGAAGGCGACGCTTACCAGTTGTCCATCGACGCGGGTGCGTACCACCACCATGCTGCGCGGTGTCACGGTCCCGAGTGCGTCGATGTACACGGCGATATTGCCCTTGCGGGCGGGAGCGGCTATCACGGGTACGGTGCGCGCATTCGGGTCGCCCTTGCCGCGCGCGGCCTTGGCAGGATCCGCCGTTCCGCCGCCGAACCAGAGCCAGGCGGCGGCTGCC
>JALZAO010000274.1 GCA_030948305.1 Pseudomonadota bacterium | reverse complement strand
ATCCCGGACCGGCGCACGTCATTGCGGATTCATCGCGGCTGGGACTTACCGACAAGCAGAAGACCGAGACGCAATCGGTGTTCGCCGCGATGAGCATCGCGGCCAAAAGCTCCGGTGCAGCGATCGTCGCCAAGGAAGCGGAACTGGACGCTCTCTACGCGAGCGGACAAGCGGCGCCGGGCCCCATCAAGGAATTGCTCAGCGAGCTCGCGCGTCTGCAAGCCGAGTTCCGCTACGCCCATCTCAGCGCGCATCTCGCGATGCGCACGATCCTTACGCCAGAACAAATTTCGAGGTATGACGAGATGCGCGGCTATACGGCCACGGCGCCGGGCTCATCGCCTTCGACGGAGGCTGCGCCCAGTCATCAGCATATGCGACATTGACACGCTCGTCGCATTCGATCGCCGGCTGCGCCTGCGAGGTACTCAAACCTTGACACGATTCAGACGCAGGGCGTTGGTGACCACGGAGACCGAGCTCAGCGCCATGGCAGCACCGGCAAAGATCGGCGATAGCAGCAAGCCGAAAGCGGGATAGAGCACGCCGGCGGCAACGGGGATGCCGAGCGCGTTGTAACCGAAGGCAAACGCCAAATTTTGCCGGATGTTGCGCATCGTGGCGCGCGACAGTACGGTGGCGCGCGCGATGCCCCTCAGGTCACCCTTGACCAGGGTAATGCCTGCGCTCTCCATCGCAATATCGGTGCCCGTACCCATGGCAATGCCGACGTCGGCTTGCGCCAACGCCGGCGCATCGTTGATGCCATCACCCGCCATGGCGACCTTGCGCCCTTGCGCCTGCAAGCGTTTCACGTGACCCGCCTTGTCCTCAGGCAGCACTTCGGCCAGCACCTCGTCGATGCCTAGTTGCCGGGCGACGGCCTCAGCGGTGCTGCGCGAATCTCCCGTGAGCATCACGATGCGCACACCCGTGCGCTTGAGCGCCGCAATCGCCTCCGGCGTGCTTTCCTTGATCGGATCGGCCACGGCCGCAATTCCCGCCGCCGCGCCGTCAATGGCGAAGAACACCACCGTCTTGGCGTCCGTACCCCAAGCTTCCGCGCGTTCTTCCCAGCGCCGGGCGTCAACGCCACGCTGGGTAAGGAATGCGCGGCTTCCCACCAGCACGCGCTTGCCATCGACTTTCGCCAGTACGCCGAGACCATTCACCGCCTCGAATGCCGTAGCCGTTCCCGGTGTCAGGCCGCGCGCTTTGGCGCCCTCCGCGACCGCCAGCCCTATCGGATGTTCGGAAAGCTGCTCCACGCCCGCTACCAGCGCGAGCGCTTCGTTCTCTGAAATGCCTTCGGCGACAAAATCGGTCAGCGCGGGATGGCCGAGCGTCAACGTGCCGGTTTTGTCGATCACCAGGGTGTCGATGTCACGCATGCGTTCGATCGCCTCGGCGTTGCGGAACAGAATGCCTGCGCGCGCGCCTTGTCCCATGGCGACGGTCATCGAGATCGGCGTAGCCAGACCCACTGCACAAGGACAGGCGATGATCAGAACCGCAATCGCGTTGAGAAACGCGTAGCCGAATTTCGGCTCCGGACCGACGAACCACCATGCAAGCGCCGTCACGACAGCGATGACCACGACGATTTCGACGAAATATGCCGCGATGGTATCGGCGAGGCGCTGGATCGGCGCCCGTGTGCGCTGCGCTTCCCCCACCATGTGAACGATACGTGCCAGCAGCGTGTCCGCGCCCACCCGCTCGGCGCGGATGAGCAACGAGCCATTGCCGTTCACGGTCGCGCCGGTGACCTTGCCGCCCGCGGCCTTCGCCACCGGCACGGGCTCGCCGGTGATCATGGATTCGTCCACCCTGCTCGCGCCCTCGAGCACGGTGCCGTCGACGGGCACCTTCTCTCCCGGCTTGACGCGCAGACGGTCACCGACGGCCACCGTGTCGAGCGGCACCTCTTCCTCGACGCCGTCGTCGCGCAGGCGCCAGGCGATGTTGGGTGCGAGTTCCAGCAAATGTTGAATCGCCTGACCGGTCTTGCCCATCGCGCGTAACTGCAGCACGTCGCCAAGCATCACCAGCGTCACGATCACTGCCGCCGCCTCGAAATAAGTGCCCACCGCACCGTCGTGCTCGCGAAATTCCTGCGGAAACAACTCTGGGAATAGCACGGCGGCGAGGCTGAACACATAGGCAAGCCCGACCCCGAGCCCGATCAGCGTGTACATATTGAGCGCGCGATGTACCAGCGAAAACCAGAATTTGCGCAGGATCGGCCACCCGACCCACAGCACGACCGGCGTGCCCAGCACCAACTCGATCCAGCCGCGCGGCCGTGGCTGAAGTCCGAACGGGTCACGGATACCGATCATCGGAGACATCGCGAGCACCACAAGCGGGATGGATAGCGCGACACCGATCCACAACCGACGCGTGAGATCGCGCAACTCGGAATCGTCCGCTGGGCCTGCGCCTGTGCCCGCGATCGGCACCAGCGCCATGCCGCAGATCGGGCAATGGCCCGGCGCATCGCGCACGATTTCCGGGTGCATCGGGCAGGTATAGATCGCTCCGGGCGCCACCGGGCTCGCGACGGCAGGCTTTGCACGTACGGAATCCGGAGCCGGTGCGCTTTGAGCGTGGGAATGCGCGTGTTCGGGCGGCTGGGTGCCATCAGCATGCGGCGCACCAACATACGCGGCCGGGTTTGCGTCGAATTTCTTCTTGCAAGCCACGGAGCAAAAGTAATAGGTGCCGCCCCCGAACACGCTGCTGCCTGCCGCGGTTCGCTCGTCGACCTGCATGCCACATACTGGATCAGTTGCCATCGCCTTATCTCGATATCTCTATGGTTTCACCCTGTCGCGCCATGCCACTTCCAGTTGCGGATTTCCGGCATGTCTTCGCCATGCTTGCGGATGTAGTGCTTATGCTCGATGAGTTTGTCCTGAAGCTGCTGCTTCAGATCGGCCGCCTTGGCACTCATTTGCGGCAGGCGATCGACCGCGTCCATCACCAAGTGGAAGCGATCGATATCGTTAAGCACGGTCATGTCGAAGGCGGTGGTGATGGTCCCTTCTTCCTTGTAGCCGCGGACGTGCAGGTTCTTGTGGTTGGCGCGGCGGTAAGTCAGCCGGTGGATCAACCAAGGGTATCCATGAAAGGCAAAGATGATCGGCTTATCTTTGGTGAAGAGTGAATCGAAATCGG
>JALZAO010000273.1 GCA_030948305.1 Pseudomonadota bacterium | reverse complement strand
GCTGGCCGCTTCACCCAGCGCGGTGCCGATGGCGCGTCGCGCAATCATCACCAGCGAACGGCCGAGCTCCGCGTCATGCATCGACGGTCTCCTCGAGACGCTTCGTTGCCGCGCTCTCCGGTACATTTCGCGCGAACGCGAACGCCGCATAGCCGACCACCCGCGATTTTTCGCCCGCGGTGTCGCCTGAGTTGCGCAAGTCGATGAGCTCCGGCTTGAGGCCATGCCGACGCGCGCAGAGCGCGAAGCCGTTGATCGGCGTGGCGCCGCATGCCTGCTCGTGATCGAGTGTGTCGACGAGCGCAAGTATCTGGTCGGCGGTGGAGCGATCGATCTCGGTCGCTTGCTCGTATGGATGGTAGTGCGACAAGTCGGAGCTGACCACGATAAGCGTCTCGGGCCCGCCCCACACTCGCTCGATGACTTCCGCCACTTGCGCGGGCGACGCGTCCCCTACCGCGAGCGGAACGAGCGTAAATGCTTCGAGCACCGTCTGCAGAAAAGGCAGCTGTACCTCGAGCGAATGCTCCAGCGAATGAGCTGGCTCGCTCTCGCATACCTGAGGCAGCTTGCGAAGCTGCACCGCGGCCTCGGCATCGACCGCAACCGCACCCAGCGGAGTCGCGAAGCTGTCGGCAGCGGGCAGCGCCAGGCCGCGGATCGGCACCCGGTGCACCGGCCCGAGCAGAACGACCCGGCGGATGCCCGATCGGCCGGGAAGCAGGCGCGCGTACGCTCTCGCCGCAATCGGGCCGGAATAGATGTATCCCGCGTGCGGGACGATGAGCGCCTTCGGCCAAGCGGGGTCGGTGTTCGCGGGCCGGGGCGCGGCATCGAGCAAGGCTCGCACGTTCGCCTCGAGCGCGCGAGGCGCGCCGGGGTAGAACATGCCGGCCACGGCGGCAGGACGGACGGTGAGCATAGGCTATACCCTACCCTGTCGGAGCCCATTCAAGGCTACAGTCGCAAAATCGGGGCGATTTCCCTTTAAGCAAGCTGCGCCACCCACGACTGTCGCCCCGTCGCGGCAGGGATGAACGTTACTTTTGCTGCAAGCTACTTCGAGGCAGGCAGCACGACCTTCCGATCGGCCATGTGGCGAAGGTAGGCCAGCAGATCGGTAAGCTCCCGGTCGGACAAGGTCGCGGCTGGGAACTTGGGCATTTTCGCGGCCTCCCACCGACGCAGCGACTGCGGATCGCGGATCAGGCGGCGAAGGGCGTCCACGCGAATATACTCGGTCGGGTTGTAGGGGACGTTCAAATCCGGCCCGATCATCGCGTCACCGCCCAGGTTCAGGGTATGACAGGCCGAGCAGTGTTTTTCGTACGCCGCAAATCCGTGGCGGATCGGGTCCTGCGCCGACAAGCCGGGTGCCGGCGCAAGCATCGGATAGCGCTTGACCAGCGGCGCGACCGATTCGATACGCGCGACTTGATAAGGCCATTGTCCGGCGCGGATGCCGCCCGACTCGGGCCGCACCCAGACCACGTAGAACGGGCCCGCGGTGGCGCTCTCGCCGGCCTTCAGTGGCGGCCACGGCGCATCGGGCGACTCGATCGCCAAATACGCGACGGCGCCGTCACCGCGGGCCAGAAGCGGCGCCGCAGCCAGGTTCGCGACATATCCGTCGTTGGCGACGAAGCGTATCGTTTCGTCGGGCCCCACACCCGCGAGCAGCGCGGCGACGGGGACGGCGCGGAAGGTCATCTCGCGCTTGTAGGCGACGTCGTCGGGAATCGTGACCTTGGCCGCGGCCGGCAGCGCGAGCAGGCTTGCCGGAGCGTAGGTGGCCATCCTGCCGCCGGCGACGACGGTCAGCTCCGGCTCCGCCGCCGAGACGCCCTGCGTCAGCGCGGCGCAGAGGACGACATCGAGAGCGGCGCGGACAAAAAGCCGAAGACGATTCAAGATCGTCACTCCTCGTGCGCTGCCAGCCGGACGATATACCCGCCGGACTTTTCGTCGCGCTCGAGCTTCAGCCTACCCCTTTTTTCGGCGGCCTCCAGCATGGCGTTAAACGACCGGAAGCCGTGGTACGACTCGGTGAATCCCGGCTTGCGGCGCTTGAGCGCCTGCTTGACCATCGAGCCCCAGATCTTTTCCTCCCCGCCGCGCTCGGCGACCAGCGCCTCGACGGTTTCCACGACCAGGTCCAGCCCCTTCTGCGTGCGTTCTTCATCGCTCTTTTTCGGCGGCGACTTGTCGTCCTCGCTCGATGCCTTTTCCGGTACCTTCGGGGTCTCGGCTACGGACGCCCTGGCGGCAGGCTTGCGTGCGGCAGGACGCTTTTTTTCCCGCACCAGATCGTCGTAGAAGATGAACTCGTCGCAGTTCGCGATCAAGAGGTCCGACGTCGAGTTCTTGACGCCGACGCCGATGACGACCTTGTTGTTCTCGCGCAGCTTGGAGACCAGCGGTGAAAAGTCCGAGTCGCCGCTGATGATCACGAAGGTCTCCACGTGCGACTTCGTATAGCAAAGATCCAGCGCATCGACGACCATGCGTATGTCGGCCGAATTCTTGCCGGATTGGCGCACGTGCGGAATCTCGATCAGCTCGAACGAGGCTTCGTGCATCGGCGCCTTGAACGCCTTGTAGCGCTCCCAGTCGCAGTACGCTTTCTTGACCACGATGCTGCCCTTGAGCAACAGCCGCTCCAGCACCTTGCCGATGTCGAAACGCTCGTACTTGGCATCCTGAACGCCCAGCGCGACGTTTTCGAAGTCGCAGAACAGCGCCATGTTGGTTACTTCGGGGGAATGGGCCATGGTCTTCCGATGAGGCTCCGGGCGGGCGACGCAGGAGGCGGCTACCGCGAGATAGAATGAAGAACGGGAATGGACGCAGCGTGCCGCTAAGATAGCAGCAACCGGCCGGTGTGGAAATGACCGGTGCGTTTTTGGAATTCCAATGACAATTGCCCTTCCGGCCCTGTCGCTGCTCGAAACCCGCGTGCTGGGTGTGCTGGTCGAAAAGCAGCATACGGTCGCCGACACGTATCCGCTAACCTTGAACGCCTTGATCGCGGGCTGCAATCAAAAAACGAGCCGCGACCCGGTGTTGAGCGCCACCGACGCCGAGGTGCAAGCGACGGTCGACCGCCTCAAAACGCTGTCGCTAATCGTCGAGTCGAGCGGTGGCCGGGTGATGCGCTACGCGCACAACGTCGAACGCGTG
>JALZAO010000272.1 GCA_030948305.1 Pseudomonadota bacterium | reverse complement strand
CTTCTAGCGCGGGCACGCTTCCGGCCGACTTGTAGTCGATTTTCTTGCCCAGCGACAGGGTCATGGTCTCGCAGCCGGCAAGCACCGTCGCGGCAATGACGGCCGGCATCGCCGCGCGAGACACGCGACGCAGCAGCTCTGTACTCAGCATTCGATTCCTCCGATTCTCACAGGCAGCCCGCCTCACGCAGCGCTGTACGCATGATGTCATGGCAGGACGCGGCCAGCGGCGTAAGCGGCAGCCGCAGCGTCCCACCGATAAGGCCCATCTCGGCCAGCGCCCACTTGACGGGAATCGGATTGGCCTCGACAAACAGTTTGGTATGCAAGGGCATGAGCTTCGCGTTCGCCGAGCGCGCCTCCTCCAGCCTTCCGTTCAGCGCGGCGTCGCACATCGCTGCCATCGCTCGCGGCGCCACGTTGGCGGTGACCGAAATGACGCCGTGGCCGCCAAGCAGCATATACGCAAGCGCGGTGTCGTCATTGCCGGAGAGCAACGCAAACGATTTTGTCTTGGGCAGGCGCCGCATCAGATCGACGTGGCGCACGAGATCCGACGTCGCGTCCTTGATGCCGGCGACGCCCGGGAGTTCCGCCAGACGGAGCACCGTGTCGGTTGCCAGATCGGCCATGGTCCGCCCGGGAACGTTGTAGACGAGGAGCGGCAGCTCGACTCTCTCCGCAATAGTCTTGAAGTGAAGATACAGACCTTCCTGGGAGGGCTTGTTGTAGTACGGAACCACCGACAGGCCATACGACGCGCCTACTTTTTTTGCGTACGCGGTCTGTTCGATCGCCTCGGTGGTCGAGTTCGAGCCGGTCCCCGCAATGACCGGGATCCGACCTTTGGCGTGCTCGACCGCCGTCTTGATCAGCAGACAATGTTCTTCGAAGCTTACGGTCGGCGATTCACCCGTTGTGCCGACGACGACGATACCGGAGGTGCCGTTGGCGACATGGAAATCGATCAGTTTGCACAGTCCGGGTAAATCGAGCGCACCTCCCGGCAGCATTGGCGTCGCGATCGCGACGAGACTTCCACTCAACATCGATTCAAACCCGGAAAAAGAGCCATTTTACCCCAATCGCCCGGACCGGGCCCAGCGCAGCTCACGGCGGTAGCTCCGGTGGCCATGCACGGCGCCGTCCGACCGCCGCCAGCCGCTGCACGACGGCCGGCGGTCCGGATTCGGTGCGGCCCTGTTCGAACGCAACGACGATCAGCGACCCACCGGCGAGGGTGAGCAGCTCGCCATCGGTCAAAAGGAAATCCGGATTCGACGGTTTGCCGTACGCCTCGTTGCCACGCGCAAACGTCTCGTAGAGCAGCACGCCATCGTTGGCGATGGCACCGAGCAGACTTGGAAAAAGTGCACGCTGCAGATAATGCGTCACGATAATGGCGTCGAACTTCTCTCCCTCGAATGGCCACGCGTGCGCTTCCAGGTCCGCGCGGACCGGAGTGATCCCTGCGACCGAGGCGAGTCCCTCGAGCGCGGCCGTGTCGCGGTCGACGGCCACGACCTTGCAGCCGCGCGCGGCGAACCATCGGCTGTGACGTCCCTGACCGCACGCGACGTCGAGGACCCTCGCGCCGTCCCCAACGAGCGCGGAAAAACGCACCACCCAGGCAGACGGCGAGAGCGAAGCGTGGTGCGCGCTCATGTTTTCTTTCGCGCCGGTGACTTGCGACCGCGGGACTGCCGCGGCGCCGGCAGCACCGCTTCAGCCGGTTCCAGGGTTTCCTCGTGTGCCTCCGCGCGGAGCCAGTCGACGAAGGCCTGCGCTTCCGGGCGCCGCGAGGCTTGCGCCCCGCGCACGACGAAATACGCGCGGCTTGTCGCGTGCTTGCCACGGAAAGGCGCCACCAGCTTGCCTTGCGCGACCAGCTGATCGACCAGCGGACTGCGGCCGAGCGCCACGCCCTGCCCGTCGATGGCCGCCTGCACCAGCAAGTTGTATTGGTTGAAGCGGAGCATCCCAGCCGGTATCGGTTCGCGAACACCGATCGCGGCGAACCATTGCGCCCAGTTGAGCCAGGGATACCTCCCGCGATCATCGTCGAGATTGAGCAGCACGTGTCTAGCAAGGTCCTCGGGCTGCTTGAGCGGACGCGCCGGATCGGATGTTAGGGAGGGGCTGCAAACCGGCTGCAGGCGCTCACCGAAAAGGCGCTGTGCATCGCGCGGCGCCATCGACTCGGGGCAATAGCGAACGGCGAGGTCGATACGCTCGCGATCGAGATCGAGTATCCGGTTGTCGGCGGAGATGAATACGTCGACGTCCGGATGCCGTTCCCGAAACCGCGGCAGCCGCGGCAGCAGCCACAGGGCGGCAAAAGGGATCGCGGTGGAGATCGTCAGCGGCGCCGCCGACTGCTCGCGGCGGATCTTGGCCACCGCACGGGTAAGCTCATCGAGCATCGTCTTCGCCGCGAGCTGCAACACCTGACCCGCCTCGGTCAATCGTAGCGCGCGATGCCGGCGCTCGAACAAGGGCGCGCCGAGTTGCTCCTCGAGTATCTGCATCTGCCGCGACAGCGCCGACTGGGTGAGAAACAGCTCCTCACCGGCGCGGGTGAAGCTCAAATGACGAGCCGCCGCGTCGAATCCCTTGAGCAGATCGAGCGTGGGCAGGCGTCTCCTGGCAGGGTCTTGTTTTGGCATTCCTGATCCGCATGCGTCCTATGCGTATATTTCGTTTGCCCTGCCCCCGCGGCGCGCCGATACTTTGCTCTGCGTGCAAAGCAACCAACTGGCAACCCGGCTTGCATGCATTATACGCATACATAAAGGAGCGATCATGCCATTCGATTTTTCCCCGGTGCTGTCACAAAGGCGATTTCTTCCCGGCCGAAGCACGCTGCAGCTCGACGATGCCGAAGGTACGGTCATCGCGGTAGAGAGCGGCTGCCTCTGGGTGACCATGGAGAACGATACGCGCGACGTCATCCTGACGCCTGGCATGCGCTTCGAGGTAGATCGCGGCGGCCGGACCATCGTCGCAGCCGAGGAAGACTCGCGCTTCGGGCTGCTGGAGCCCTGCGACGAAGGTGTTGCTGCATGGATGGCGCGAAAACTTGCCACCGCGCTCGGTCGGCGGGTGCCGCGAGGAGCGATTGGCTGCGTTCCCTACTACTGAAGCCAACGCTCGCCGCACGCTGGCCTAAGGACGGGTGACGGG
>JALZAO010000021.1 GCA_030948305.1 Pseudomonadota bacterium | reverse complement strand
GTATTAGCGCGAAGGTAGTGGCGATGATGGCGATGAAAAACACCAGCATCCACGCCGCAAGCGATAGATGCAGGAATTCCCACGCCTTCTCCGCGCATTCGCCGCTGCCTTCGAATACTTTTTTCAAGACGTCGGTGAACGGCAGCGTGTCGAGCATGTAGTTGAGCCCCATGCTGCAGGATGGAACCTGATCCGGAGGCAGCGATTGAAGCCAGACCTGCCGCCCCGCGAAGGCTATGCCGACGCCTCCGATCAGTAGTTGCAGCACCGCGTAGACCGTTGCGCCGCCTCGTCCCGGATGGTGAAAGCCGGCAATCAGAAACACGATACCCATACCGATCACGCAGATGCGTTGTAAAACGCACAAAGGGCACGGCTCGAGACCCTCGATGTATTGCAGATAGAGCGCGTAGAGGATCAGGATCGCGCAAACGAAAAAAGCGAGAAAGTAGGCGATTCGCCGCGGCGGCAGCAGCACCAGCGCGACCGAGCTTACGCCGACCGACATCAGCACGATGCGGTACAAGGTCAGCGGCGCATTGGGGCCCGCTGCCTGAAGCATGTATTCCTGGCCCAGCAGGGCGAGACAGAGGATCACGCCAACCCATGGCCAGGTCAGCGCGGGGTAGCGCGAGTCGCTCATGCCCTCGCCTCTAGTCCACCCTTCGCCCGGATCTCCATTAGGTGCAGGTCTCCAGCGCCTGATCGATGTCCCAAAGGATATCATCGAGCGTTTCGAGTCCGATCGACAGCCGCACCATTTCCGGCGCAACGCCGGCGGCGCGCTGCTCTTCCTCATCGAGCTGGCGATGTGTCGTCGACGCCGGATGGATGACCAGCGTCTTGGCATCGCCGACATTGGCCAGATGCGACAGGAACTGCACCGACTCGATGAATCGAACGCCGGCCGCGGCGCCTCCTTTCACGCCAAAAGTCAGAATGCCTCCCGCGCCGCGCGGGAGATAGCGTTGCGCCAACGGCTGGTAGCGGTTTCCCTCCAGCAACGGGTAGCTCACCCATTCGACGCGGGGATGCGCATCGAGATGGCGGGCGACGGCCAATGCCGATTCGCAGTGTCGCGGCATGCGCAGGTGCAGCGTCTCGATCCCTTGAAGGAGCAGGAACGCGCTGAACGGAGCGAGCGTCGGCCCGAGCGTTCGCATGGTCTCCATGCGTGCCTTCATTGTGAAGCCAAAATCGCCGAAGGTCTCGTGGAAGATCACGCCGTGATAGCCGCGCGAGGGCGTCGTCATTTGCGGAAACTTGCCGTTGCCCCAGTCAAACTTGCCTGACTCGACCATGACTCCGCCCATGGTCGTGCCGTGGCCGCCGAGATACTTGGTCGCCGAATGAACCACGATGTCGGCGCCGTGCTCCAGCGGTCGGCATAGGAAGGGCGAAGCAAGCGTGTTGTCGATGACCAGCGGTACGCCGGCGTCGTGCGCGATCGATGCGACCGCCGCGATATCGAGCACGTTGAGTTGCGGGTTGCCGATCGTTTCCGCGTACACCGCCTTGGTTTCGGGGCGGATCGCACGGCGAAAAGCCTCCGGGTCGTCCGAATCGACAAAGCTCGTCGCGATGCCGAACTGGGCAAAGGTCACGGCGAGTTGCGAATAGGTCCCACCGTAGAGCGTGCGCGAGGCGACGATGTGGTCGCCGTTCTGAGCCAGCGTCAACAGCGCCGTCATCTGCGCGGCCATGCCGGTTGCCGCTGCCAGCGCCGCGCGGCCACCCTCGAGGGCGGCGACGCGCTCCTCGAAAGCCGCCACGGTCGGATTCGAAATACGCGAATACACGTTGCCGAAAGTCTGCAGGTTGAACAGGCTCGCGGCGTGATCGGCGCTGTCGAACACGAACGATGTCGTCTGATAAATCGGCAGCGCGCGGGCGCCGGTCGCGCTGTCCGGAATGTGCCCGGCGTGAAGGCACAAGGTGTCGAAGCCGTACTTGCGGTCGGCCATGTGCTTAGGCCCTAGATGCCGCGCCGGGCGGAGACGATGCCGGTATTGACGCCGGCCCAGTTGAGGCCGCCCATGATGCGCGCGTGCTCGATTTTGACGCAGTGATCGATGACGACATCGAGCCCCGCTTCGGCGGCAATGCTGGCGGCCTCGTCGTTGCGGATGCCGAGCTGCATCCAGAGGACTTTGGCGCCGATGGCCACCGCGTCGCGCGCGATCGGCACCATCTCGCCCGCCCTGCGAAAGCAGTCGACGATGCCGACCTGCTCGGGGATGTCGGTGATGCCGGGATAGCATCTTTGGCCGAGAACTTCGCTGTAATTCGGGTTCACGGGAATGATGCGATAGCCATGATCCTGCATATACTTGGCGGCGAAATAGCTCGGTCGGTGCCATTGCGTGGAGAGGCCGACGACGGCGATGGTTCGTTGTTGCGTCAGGATTCGACGCAGGCCGACGATGTCGTCGACGATGGGCATGCCCCGAGTCTAATGGAAATCGGGGCCGCCGATCGCGCCCGGAACGACGGCAACCGGGCCGGCCGCCGCCGCGCCGGGGGTGTAAGGGTGTAAGGGTGTAAGGCCTACGCCGCTCTCGACGACTGAAATTGTGGCAATCTTCACGTTCTTGGGCGGTCCAAGCAGCAATGAGTCATGAAGGAGATGCGATGAAACGACGCAAGGTGCTCGGGGTATTGGCGGCGTTGCCGCTGGGGGTAGGGGCATTGGCCTGGAGCCGCATGGGAACGGCGGCAGGCGCCAAGCCGGCGGCGCTGGCCGAAATCCAGCAGAATTGGCAGACATTTCTTGCCAAGGGCGCGGACGTGGCGCAATCCACGGCGCCGATTCAGCGAACCGAGGCGGAATGGAAGCAGTCGCTTCCGGAGCCCCAGTTTGCGGTGCTGCGCAAGGAGGCCACCGAACGGCCTTTCTCGAGTGCGCTGAACGGCGAAAAGCGCGCCGGTGTATTCGTCTGCGCAGGTTGTACGCTGCCGCTGTTTACCTCGCAGATGAAATTCGAAAGCGGCACCGGGTGGCCGAGCTTTTTTACCAGCATTCCGGGCCATCTCGCGACCAAACAGGACCTCCAGCTCATATTGCCGCGGACGGAATATCACTGCACGCGCTGCGGTGGGCATCAGGGACATGTTTTTGACGACGGCCCGCCGCCCACCGGCCAGCGCTGGTGCAACAATGGCCTGGCGCTCAAATTCATCCCGACCACCGGCAAGGCTTAGCGAGACCCGGAACCAATCGCGGGCAGGGAACTCTATGGCGCATAAGGGCATGCCGGCGTCACCGGCTGCCATTTCCATTGGTCAACCGCCTGGAGGCTACGATGCGCGCAACTCTACGGTTTTTGCTGGGTCTGCTCGTCATCGGCGGGCTTGCGGCTGCGGCACACGCCGACGAAGGCACGCTTCCGCCGGAGCGCAGCCAGGGCTCAGTGACCTACGTTACGGGAGGTATCGGGAAGGACGAGTCCGACGCGATGAAGCAGGCAGCGTCGCGCTACTCGCTGGTCATCGAGATGTCGTCACCGGCGGGCCCGCGGGCGGAATACGTCGCCGACGTGAAGATCGATATCCGCGATCAGCGCGGAGTGACGGTTCTCAGCACTACCAGCGACGGTCCGATGCTGCTCGCCAATCTGGCGCCGGGCCACTATACGATCAACGCCGACAAGAACGGCAAATCGCAACAACGCAACATTGTCGTTGGTTCCGGCGCCCGCCCTCGCGTGAAGTTCTCGTTCCCGGAATGAGGATTTCCCGCCGACTCTAGTGAGTCCAGCAATTCGCTCGAATTTCTGACGGCACACTAGCCGCGCGATGCCATCGCGCGCTTTTTCTGATCGCTGAGCTCCTCGCGGACCGTGCGGAGCCTGCTTTCGGCGACTGAAGCCTGGTAGAAATCGCCGTCGGTCGCTTTCACCGCCAACTCGAACTGAACGACCGCCGCTTGAAGATTGCCCTGCCAGGCGTAATACTCGCCTTGGTGCTGATGCTGGAGCATCTGTTTGCCGAGCTCAGCGTACGAGCGTGCAGCAAGGAGGTGCAGAGGGCCATCGGACGGGTAGTGCTGCAGCTGCTGGGCGACGAAGCGTGCCGCTTTGTCCGGCTGCTTGTTCTTCAACAGCGCCTCGGGGTAGTCGTAGACCAGTTGCATCTTGGCCGGGTAGCGCGCCAGCGCGCTTTCGTAGCGCGCGATCGCCGCTGGCAGCTGCCCCGACTGCATGAGGACCTGCCCCGCCATGGCGTCGATCATGGGGTGCGCCGGCGCGCTTTTTTCAAGTATCGCCAGCTCGGTCTGCGCCCGTTTGAAATCCTCCGTGCGCAAAAGCGATGCCACCAGGCCGTAGCGCGCTGCAATCGCATCATTGTACTTTTTCTCGGCGATTGCGTCTTCGAAGAACAATATCGCGTCGCGTGGCGTCCCCTGGTAGCTTCTGACCAGCGCGCGCACCATATTGAAATCGAGTGAGTCCTTGATCTGGCGAAACGGCTTGCTTTGGGCGCGGGCCTGCGCCTCCGCGATGCGCTCATAGGTGACCGGGTGATCGCGCAGATAGGACGGCGCGCTGCCTTCCGTGAAGCGAATTGCGCGCTGCATTCGCTCCATGAGCGTCGCCATCGCCGTGACGTCGAAGCCCGCCGCGTCAAGGCGCTGGAATCCGATGCGGTCGGCTTCATTCTCATTCTGGCGTGTGAAGTTGATCTGCATCTGTATCGCGACGCCCTGCGCCGAGGCAATCGCGGCCTGCGTCATCTGGCCGCTGTTCGATGCGCTGCTGCGGGAGGCGACGACGGCCGCAGCGAGCGCCGCGAGTGAGGCCAGCATGGCGTCTTTCTGGGTGGCGACCGAGCGCGCGATGTGATGCTGGGTAACGTGCGAAATTTCGTGGGCCAGCACCGATGCCAGCTCGGACTCGGATTGCGTGAGAAGAATCAACCCGACGTTGACGCCGACGTAGCCGCCGGGAAGCGCGAACGCGTTGATCGACGGGTCGGCAACTGCGAAGAATTCGAAATCGAATGGTGCCCCGGGAATGGCCGTCACGAGGCGATTTCCGAGCTCGTTGAGGTAGCCGTTGACTTCGGGGTCGCTCAAATACCCGCCCGAAAGACGGATTTGGCGGATCACCGACTCACCGAGCTTGCGCTCCTGCTGTGCCGACATATCCGCCCCCGAGGGATCCCCCAGTTCGGGCAGGTTCTGCTGTGCAAGCGCCATCGGCGAAATCGCTAGGGCGACAGCGAGCAAGGCGCTAATCCAACGATTCGCCGAGAGAAAGAATGGGTAAGGCATGGTGCTATGATTGCCGCAGATAGCGCAAAGTTTCGGGAGCGGCGCGATGGCGGGGCAAGTTTCGCATTTTACCCACTTTGATGACGACGGTCAGGCGCACATGGTCGACGTCGCAGCCAAGGATGTAACCAAACGTGTTGCGCGGGCGGGTGGCAGCATCGCCATGCGCCCCGAGACGCTGGCGCGGATCCGGGAAGGCTCGGCCAGCAAGGGTGACGTGCTCGGCGTGGCCCGAATCGCCGCGATTCAGGCGGCCAAGCGCACCAGCGAATTGATACCGCTGGCGCATCCCCTCCCATTGACGCGGATCACGGTCGAGTTCAGCGTGAACGAGGCCGAGTCGGCGATCTCGATTTCGGTGACCGCCGAAACGCTGGGCCGTACTGGCGTTGAAATGGAAGCTTTGACCGGCGCCGCCATCGGATTGCTCACCATTTACGATATGTGCAAGGCAGTCGATCGCGGCATGCGCATCGAAAGCTTGAGGCTGCTGGAAAAATCCGGGGGCAAGTCGGGCGATTACGTCGCGGCCTAGCAGCGCTTAGGCCGAAGTTCGATTGGCCTTTTCACCAATTCCACATGCTGCCGTCCTCGAGCCGATTGACGGGCAACGCGGCCGGACGATACGGATATTTCGCAGCGAGCTTTTCATCGACGTCGACGCCGTGTCCCGGCGCCTCTCCGGCGTGCATATAACCGGCCTCGAAGCGATACGCGTGAGGGAAAACCGCGTCGGTCTCGGGCGTGTGGCGCATATATTCCTGAATGCCGAAGTTGTGCACCCAGGTGTCGAAGTGAAGCGCCGCGCCCATGCACACCGGTGACAGGTCGGTCGCGCCGTGGCATCCGGTTCGGACCTGATAGAGCTCCGCCAAGTTGGCGATTCGCCGCAGATGCGTGATACCGCCTGCGTGAACAACCGTGGCACGAATGAAGTCGATCAACTGCTCGGTGATGAGGGTCTGACAGTCGTAGATGGTGTTGAATATTTCGCCGACAGCGATCGGTGTCACCGTGTGCTGGCGGATAAGCCGGAAGCCTTCCTGGTTCTCCGCCGGCGTCGGATCCTCCATCCAGAACAGCCGGTAAGGCTCGAGCGCCTTGCCCAGCCGCCCGGCCTCGATCGGCGTGAGTCGGTGGTGCACGTCGTGGAGAATATGGTGATCGAATCCGAAGCGCGCGCGGATTGCGTCGAACAGCCGCGGCGCATGATCGAGATACTTGGCAGTCGACCAGACGTTCTCGGTCGGAATCGCGGCGTCCGCCGGCTCGTAATACAGTCGGTCCTTCGACACGCCGTAGGTTGACGCGAGCCCCGGGACACCGGATTGCGCGCGAATGGCCTTGTATCCCATGTCGATGTAGCGGGCGACTTCGTCGAGCGTTTCGCCGATGTCCTTGCCATTGGCGTGCCCGTAGACCATCACGCCGTCGCGGCTCTTCCCGCCGAGCAAATCGTACAGCGGCATTCCCGCCATCTTGCCCTTGAGGTCCCAGAACGCGGTGTCGACGGCGGCGATTGCGCTCATCGTCACCGGCCCGCGCCGCCAGTACGCGCCGCGATAGAGGTATTGCCAGATATCCTCGATCCGGGTCGGATCGCGACCGATGAGCGTCGGAACGACGTGCTCGGTGAGGTAGGCCGCAACAGCAAGCTCTCGACCGTTTAAAGTGGCGTCCCCGATACCACGCACGCCCTGATCGGTTTCGATTTTTAGGGTGACAAAATTGCGGCCCGGGCAACAGACGATGATCCTGCAGTTCGTTATCTTCATGCTGGTACCGTGGAAAGAGGGACAGGAAATTAGCCGCGAGGCAATTCACGAGGCCTCGGACTCGAAGCAGTTCCCGGAAATCAACCCTTCCAGGGTGGTACGGTGGTTCAACCACTTGACCACATTATAGCCGGGCGCTAAGATGGCATCAACGCGGCGCTGTTTTCCACGGCAGCCGCGACTGAATTTGCCGAACCCTTTGATGGAGGAGCCCCGTTGCCTTTGCAGCTTGTCGAGCCGCGCCGCTTGTATCGGCAGATCGCGGACCAGATCGCCGGCCTGATTGCCGCCGGCGAATTCAAGCCGGGCTCCCGTCTTCCAGCCGAGCGGGAACTGGCGACCAAGCTCGGCGTGAGTCGCGCGTCGGTGCGCGAAGCGATCATTTCCCTGGAAATCGGCGGGCTGGTCGAAGTGCGCATCGGGACCGGCATCTTCGTGACCGCCTCAGCTGCTTCTGCCGGCACGCGGGATCGCGACGTTGGTCCCGGCCCGTTCGAATTGCTGAACGCGCGCAAGCTGATAGAGGGTGAAATCGCGGCGCTGGCGGCCGCGAATGCCAGCGAGCACGACATCGAAGGCATGCGACAGACCGTCAAACGCATGGAGTCCAACGTCGACGATTTCGGTGTTCGCGAGGACAGCGATCGCGATTTTCATCTGCGGCTTGCGAAGGCTTCCGGCAACGGTTCGCTGGAGCTGGTGGTCGAAGGACTGTGGGCGCAGCGCGCGGAGCTATGGGGACGGATGCAGAAGCATTTTCACACTCCCGAACTGGCGCAGCAGACCATCCGCGATCATGCCGCGATCGTCAAGGCGATTGCCGCTCGCGACGCATCGGGAGCGCGCGCCGCAATGCGGCGCCACATCGCGCGCGTGGTGCAGGAATTCGAGCGGGGTCTGGAAGGAACGGCGCAGACGCAGAAAACGACAAGACCATCGAGTGCGCGGCGCGGCAGGCGGACAATGCTGCCAACCGCGTGACGCGTCGAAAACAGACGAATGATCAGCAAGCTTGCAACGAGCGTGTCGCTGCTGCTGCGCACACCCTAACGGACATCCACGTCGTACCCGATCCCAAAAGTCGATTTCTAGAGGAGGAGTAAGCATGAGTACAGTCAAGTCGAATCCCGGTGCTGTACGCCGGATGCTTCTTTGCGGAAGCGCGGCAGCGCTTTGCGCCGCGCTGCTCACTATCGCGAATCCGCTTTCGGCGGCGCCGGTCACCATCAACATTGTCGATGTCGCCGGCAACCTCGCGCTGACGCAGGACGCGATCGAGGCCTACCAGAAAAAACATCCGGACATGATCTCCAAGATCAGCTTCACCAAGGCGCCGGCGCCGGAGCTTCCGGGCAAGCTGAAGGCGATGCAGGGCGCGGGCCGCAGCGATATCGACCTGGTGATGACGGGAACCGATTTTCTGGCAGCAGGCATCGAGCAGGGCGTACTGATGAAAATATTGCCCGACCACGCGGGCAAATTTCCGAACCTGATCGCGAACTATCAGCCGGCGGCAGCCAAGATGCAGGAGCTCGCGCACGATTACGGCGTTGCGGTGGTGTTCATGCCGGCGGGTCCCCTGGTCGAGTACAACCCCGACAAGGTCAAGCAGGTGCCGACGACGCCCGCCGAATTGCTTGCATGGTGCAAAGCTAATCCGAACCGCCTGATCTACGCCCGTCCGGCCAACTCGGGCCCGGGCCGTACCTTCATCATGGGGCTACCCTACATCCTCGGCGACAAGAATCCCAAGGACCCCGTGAACGGCTGGGAGAAAACCTGGGCGTATCTGAAAGATCTCAACAGCTGCATCGAGTACTACCCGACCGGGACCGGTGCGGTGATGAAGGAACTCGGCGAAGGCTCGCGCGACATAACCCTGACCATGACCGGTTGGGACATCAACCCGCGCGTGCTGGGCATCGTTCCCAAGTCGTACAAGGTCGCGCCGTTCAAAGGCATGACCTGGATCAACGACGCGCACTACATGGTGATTCCGAAGGGCGTGCCGCCGGAGAAGGTTACCGCGGTGCTCGATCTCATGGCGTACTTGCTCACGCCGGAGGCGCAGGCCTATACCTACGACAAGGGATATTTCTATCCCGGCCCCGCGGTCAAGAATGTGAGCTTGTCGATGGCGCCGAAAGAGAGCCAGGACGCGATCAAGGAATACGGCCGTCCCGAGTACGAAGGCTGGCTCGCGCAGTTTCCGCATACGCAGTCGCTCGAGCCCAAGGCGCAGGTAGAGGCGTTCAGAATCTGGGATCAACAGGTCGGAGCGCAAAAAACGAAGTGACGGCCAAGTATCGAGGTAAAAAACAGGACGCAGGCCATTTGCACGGCCTGCGTCGAAACGTGGTGCAATGTGCGCGCCGCCAGGAGTGCATGTAGAGGAGCCTCATTGAAGACCCATGCTGCTGCAAGAGTGGCGTATTGGCGCGCGAGCACGATATGTGCCGCAACGTTGTTTGGCGCTGTCTGTTTCAATGTCTTTGCGCAAACGCCTGCTTTGCCAAAAAGCCCGGTGACGATAAGTGTCGTCGACGTCGCGGGCGATCTCGCGTTGACCCAGGGCGCGATCGAGGCATACCAGGCGAAGAATCCGAACCTGGTGGCCAAGGTTAATTTCACCAAGGCGCCTGCGCCCGAGCTGCCGGCGAAGCTCAAGGCGATGCAGGGAGCGGGTCGCAGCGATATCGATCTCGTGCTCACCGGTGTCGTCGCCTTGTCGGCGGGCATTGACCAGGGGCTATGGGTGAAGCTGCTGCCCGATCACTCGACGAAGTTTCCCAACGTGATGGACAACTACCTGCCCGCGGCGAGGAAGATGCAGGATCTGGCGCAGGGCGAGGCGCTGGTGGTCACGTTCATGCCCGCCGGACCGCTGCTCGAATACAACCCCGACAAGGTCAAGCAGCCGCCGACTACGCCGGCCGAATTGCTGGCGTGGTGCAAGGCGAATCCCAATCGCTTTGGTTATGCGCGACCGGCCAATTCGGGCCCGGGATTCACTTTCCTGATGGGCCTGCCGTATCTGCTCGGGGACAAGGATCCGCGCGACCCGGCGAAGGGTTGGGACAAGACCTGGGCATTTCTGAAAGAGCTGGATAGCTGCATCGAGTATTACACCACCGGCACCGCGGCGATCATGAAGGAGCTCGGCGAAGGTTCCCGCGACATGACCGTCACCATGACCGGCTGGGACTTGAATCCGCGCATTCTCGGCATCGTCCCCAAGCACTTCAAGGTCACGCCGTTCAAGAACATGACCTGGGTCAACGACGCCCACTATATGGCGATCCCCAAGGGCGTGCCGCCTGAAAAGCTGGCGGTCGTTCTGGACTTGATGGCCTATCTGCTCAAGCCGGAAGCGCAGGCTCTAACCTACGACAAGGGATATTTTTATCCCGGGCCATCGGTGAAAAATGTTCCGCTGTCGATGGCGCCGAAGGAAAGCCAGGACGCGATTCGGGAATTCGGCCGGCCGGAGTACGAGGGATGGCTGGCGCAATATCCGCATGTTCCCACGCTCGAAGCCAAGGCGGTCGTGGAGGCGTTCCGCAAATGGGATAGCGAGGTTGGCGCCCAGAAAACCAAGTGATGCGGCGAGGCACCCCATGAAGCACGATTTCAGCGATCTCAGGCTCGACCGCGTCACGCGCAAGTTCGCCGGCGCCGGCGGCCATGCCTTCGCCGCACTGAACGAATTGACGCTGACGGTGAAGCGCGGCGAGTTCATCTGCCTGCTGGGGCCCTCCGGCTGCGGCAAGTCGACGGCGCTCAACTGCATCGCCGGCCTGATGCAGCTCTCGGGCGGAAGCATCTGGCTCGATGAGCAGCGGATCGACACGCTACCGCCGGAGAAGCGCGGCTTCGGCATGGTCTTTCAGAACTATGCTTTGTTTCCGCACATGACGGTGGCCAAGAACATCGGCTTCGGATTGCGCATGCGCGGCGTAAGCGCCGCCGAGAGCGCACCGCGGGTGGCGCACGCGCTCAAGCTCGTTCAGCTCACCGGTCAGGAGCACAAGCTGCCAGGCCAGCTATCCGGCGGCCAGCAGCAGCGGGTGGCGATCGCGCGCGCCATCGTGATCGAGCCGCCGCTGATCCTGATGGACGAGCCTCTATCGAACCTCGACGCGAAGCTGCGCATCGAGACCCGCGCCGAAATACGCCGCATCCACCGTCAGCTCGGCCGGGCGACGATCTACGTGACGCACGACCAGGATGAAGCCTTGTCGCTGGCCGATCGAATCGTGGCGATGAAGGACGGAGTCGTGCAGCAGATCGGCGCTCCGCCGGAAGTCTACTCGCAGCCGGCGAATCTGCACGTCGCGCGGTTCATGGGCTATCGCAACGTGCTCGAGCTTGCCGT
>JALZAO010000271.1 GCA_030948305.1 Pseudomonadota bacterium | reverse complement strand
GCGCGGTGACGGTCGTCGAGGACTACGTCGCGTTGCAGCCGGAGACCTATTTCACCAACGCCGTAACCGAGATCGCGCTCGGCGATCGTGCGCATGTCGACCACATCCGGGTACAGCGCGACAGCGGCCAGGCGTTTCATATCGCGAACTGCGCCGTGTCACTCGCGAATGCGAGCCGCTATCGGTCGGTCAGCGTCGCGCTTGGTGCGCGGATCTCCCGGTACGACCTGAATGTGCTCCATACGGCCGAAGGCGCCGAGTGCACGATCGACGGGCTCGCGCTGATCGGGGAGCGCCAGCTCGCCGACACCCATACCTGCATCGACCACGCGAAGCCGCACGGCGTCAGTCGCCAGCTGCACAAATGCATCGCTGGCGGTGCCGCGCACGCGGTGTTCAACGGCAAGATCATCGTGCGCCCGGACGCCCAGCGCACCAACTCTCAGCAGTCGAGCCGCAACCTGCTGTTGAGCGGCAAAGCGCACGTCGATACCAAGCCGCAGCTCGAGATTTTCGCCGACGACGTGAAGTGCGCGCATGGCGCCACCGTCGGCCAGCTCGACAGCGAGGCGGTGTTCTATCTGACCAGCCGCGGGCTTTCCGACGCTGCGGCGCGCAACCTCCTCACTTATGCGTTCGGCGCCGAGATCATCGACCGCATCCCCGTCGCCTCGCTCAAGCACTGGCTCGAGCAGGCCGTGCTCGAACAAACCACGCGCCAGCCATGACAGCAATCCAGACCGCACTTAAAGCCCGACCGGCGCCTGCGTTCCCCGTCGAGCGCATCCGGGCCGACTTCCCGATCCTCAAACTCAAAGTCGGCGGCAAGCCGCTGGTGTATCTCGACAATGCAGCTTCGAGCCAGATGCCGCAGCAGGTGATCGACCGCCTCGTGCGCTACCGGACGACGCAACACGCCAATGTCAACCGCGGCGTGCATTACCTGTCGGAGACCGCGACCTCGGCCTACGAGGAGGCGCGCGGAAAGATCCAGCATTTCATCAATGCGCGCGAAGACCGCGAAGTGATCTTCACCAGCGGCACCACGGATGCGATCAATCTGGTGACGTACGGCTATGGCCGAAAATTTATCGGGCCCGGCGACGAAATCATCCTCACCACGCTCGAACACCATTCGAACATCGTCCCGTGGCAGATGCTGGCGGAAGAGAAGGGCGCGAAGATTCGCGTGGTGCCGATCAACGACGCCGGTGAGCTGCTGCTCGACGAGTACGAGAAGCTTTTCAACGCCCACACCAAGTTCGTCGGCATGATGCACGTCTCGAATGCGCTGGGCACCATCAATCCGATCAAGCGCATGATCGCGTTTGCGCATGCGTGCAGCGTGCCGGTGCTGATCGACGGCGCGCAGGCGGTGCCGCACATGAAGGTCGACGTGCAGGATCTCGACTGCGACTTCTACGCGTTCTCGGGCCACAAGCTTTGCGGTCCCACCGGCATCGGCGTGCTTTACGGCAAGGCCGCGCTGCTCGAGCGCATGCCGCCTTTCAAGGGCGGCGGCGACATGATCCTGTCCGTGACGTTCGAGAAGACTACCTACAACACCATTCCGCACAAATTCGAGGCCGGCACGCCGCCGATCGCGGCGGCGATCGGGCTCGGCGCCGCGGTCGACTACCTGTCGGCGATCGGCATGGACGCCATCGCGGCGCACGAATTCGATTTGCTCGAATGCGCGACCGAGCAGATGAATCGCATCCGTGGCGTCCGCATCATCGGCACCGCCGCGAAGAAGGCCGCGGTGCTGTCGTTCGCGATCGACGGCGTGCATCCGCACGACGTCGGCACCCTGCTCAATCAGGAGGGCATCGCGGTGCGGACCGGGCATCATTGCGCGCAGCCGGTGATGCAGCGTTTGCGCGTGCCGGCCACATCGCGCGCCTCGTTCGCGTTCTACAACAGCATGGCCGAGGTCGATGCGCTGATCGCCGGCATTCGCAACGTGCAGAAAGTGTTTGCGTAATGGCCGACCCCAAAGCGCTGTATCAGGAGGTCATCCTCGACCACAACAGGAAGCCGCGCAATTACGGCGCGCTCGAACACGCGAGCCACCATGCGGAAGGCCACAACCCGCTGTGTGGCGATCACATCAGCGTATCGCTCGATGTCGATGGCGAGCGCATCGGCGGCATCGCGTTTCAGGGCGAGTCGTGCGCGATCTGCAAGGCGTCGGCGTCGATGATGACCGTCAACGTCAAGGGCAAGACGCGCGCGGACGCGGAAACGCTCATACAGGAATTTCGCGACATGGCGACCGGAAAGCTCGACCTCAACGGCCATCACCACATCGGACGGCTCGCGGTCTTCGCCGGCGTGCGCGATCTGCCGACACGCGTCAAATGCGCGATCCTCCCCTGGCACACGCTGCACGCCGCGCTCAATTCGGTAGCGAGCATATCGACCGAGGCGGAAGACGATCCGATGCACGCATCGATCGGCGACGCCTGAAGCCGGACCGTCAGATGCCGAAAATCGCCGAAATCGAAGGCACGCCCAATCCGAACGCGCTGAAGTTCGTCCTCAAGGAGCCTTTGACCTGGGGAATAAAGCGTTCGTACGACAACGCCGAGGAGGCGAAGGACGACTCGCTCGCGGCGGCATTGTTCGACATCGGGCATGTGACGAACGTGTTCTACATCGATCATTGGCTCACGGTTACGCAGGACGGCGGCGCCGACTGGCAGGAGTTGACGCGAAAGATTGCGGAGCCGCTCCGCGCCGCGCCGGCGGCGAATGCGCAGACTGCCGCCACGGTGGCGGCGGCGACCACCGCGATCGCCGACTTGAGTCCCGAGGACCAGCAGCGCCTCGACATGATCAACGCACTGCTCGATGAGCACATCCGTCCCTATTTGCAGGGCGACGGCGGCGACCTGTACGTAATCGGCCTCGAGGGCAACAGGCTTGCCGTGCATTACCAGGGGGCGTGTGGCAGCTGTCCGAGTTCGATCTCGGGAACGCTCCAAGGCATCGAGAATCTGGTGAAGTCGATCGAACCCGACATCGAAGTTTTCGCGGTCTAGACCCGATCGAAACTGCGGACGGGCGTCGATCCATTCCGGTTTCCTGAACGCATGAGCGAATGGGTGACGGTAGCGCGAGCCGGTGAGCTCGCGCCGGGTGAGTGGCGGGTCGTGGATGTGGACGATACGCAGATCGCGGTATTC
>JALZAO010000270.1 GCA_030948305.1 Pseudomonadota bacterium | reverse complement strand
ATGCCCAAGTGATGCGCGAGATCGATCCACGGCCGATTCGAGTGGGACTTTACTTTCCGCTGGTACCGGGTTGGCGCGAATGGAGTCCGGCCTCGTAACTAAGCAACACGCGGGCGCGGCAGGCCCTAAGCGCTGGACCGCGACCCCTGCTGCAGGGTAAAATTGAGGTTTATCAAAGCCTTCCGGTCTTTCTCGGAGTCTCGCCTCGGCACTTGCAGCGTGCAGGTCATTCGCGGATTTTCCCAGCCCAGCCACGATCGCATCGCGCTTACCATCGGCAACTTCGACGGCGTGCATCGCGGCCATCAGGCCATGCTCTCACGCTTGAGCGAGGCTGCGGAGGATCTCGCGCTTCCGCCGGCAGTACTGACCTTCGAGCCTCATCCGCGCGAGTTCTTCGCGCGCGAGTCGACGCCGCCGCGACTGTCGACCTTGCGCGACAAGCTCGAACGTTTCGCGTCGCTGGGCGTAGCGCGCGTCCACGTCGCAAGGTTCGACGCAAAACTGGCCAGGCTCTCCGCCGAGGAATTCATCGACCGGATTTTGGTGAGCGCGCTCAAGGTGGGCTGGATCCTGGTCGGAGACGACTTCCGCTTCGGTCACGATCGCGTCGGCGACCTGGCGCTCCTACGAGAGAAGGCCGCGACTTTCAGTGTCGAAGCCATGCCCACGGTTGCAATCGATGGCGAGCGCGCGTCGAGCACGGCCGTGCGCTCCGCGCTCGCGCTCGGAAACGTCGAACATGCGGCGAAGCTGCTCGGCAGGCCTTACATCATCTCCGGCCACGTCGCACATGGCGATAAGCTCGGCCGCAATCTAGGATTTCCCACAGCCAACGTGGTGCTGCGCCATAAGCCGGCGCTGTCGGGCATTTTCGCGGTCCGGGTCCACGGCCTGGGCGGCGAAGCACGTGCGGGCGTCGCCAGCCTGGGTGTGCGTCCAACGGTGAAACAAGACGCCAAGCCGCTGCTCGAGATATTCGTGTTCGATTTCGACGAAGCGATCTACGGCCGCAGGATTGCGGTCGAATTCCTGCATAAGCTACGCGACGAGGAGCGTTACGCCGACCTCGATCAACTGACCGAGCAGATTCGGGTCGACGTTGCGCAAGCCCGCGACTATTTTGCTACCTTAAAGTAAACGAAAGCAGCGATGGCCGACGCCAGCAAGACCGATTACAAATCGACGCTGAATCTCCCCGACACGCCCTTTCCGATGCGTGGCGACCTGGCCAGGCGTGAGCCCGGCTGGGTCAGGGATTGGCAGGAACGCAAGGTTTACGAAGCCATTCGTGCGGCGAGCAAAGGGCGCCCGCGCTTTGTGCTGCACGATGGCCCGCCGTATGCGAACGGCGACATCCACATCGGTCACGCCGTGAACAAGGTGCTCAAGGATATCGTCGTGAAGAGCCGGCAGCTCGCCGGCTTCGACGCGCCTTACGTCCCCGGCTGGGATTGCCACGGCATGCCGATCGAGGTCCAGATCGAAAAGACCCATGGCAAGAATCTGCCTACCGCCGAAACACAGCGCCTCTGCCGCGCGTACGCGAGCGAGCAGATCATCAATCAGAAAGCCGAGTTCCAGCGGCTCGGAGTGCTCGGCGACTGGGAGCATCCGTATACGACGATGTCGTACCGCAACGAGGCCGACGAGATTCGTGCGCTGGGTCAGGTGCTCGAGAAAGGCTACATTTATCGCGGACTCAAGCCGGTGAACTGGTGCTTCGATTGTCAGAGCGCGTTGGCCGAGGCGGAGGTCGAGTACGAAGACCGTGAAGATGTCGCGGTCGATGTCGGTTTTAAACTGGACGATCGTGACCGCGAGAAACTGGCGGCGGCCTTTCATCTCCCGCCGCTGCCCGCGGGTCCGGTATATGCGGTGATCTGGACGACCACGCCGTGGACGCTTCCGGCCAATCAGGCGTTGAACGTGCATCCGGAATTTCAGTACTCGCTTGTCGAAACGGACCGGGGAACGCTCGTTCTCGCTTCGGATTTAAAGGAGGCGTCGCTCAAGCGATTCGGAGTTCGGCGCAAGAACACGAACGGCGAATCGGATGCGACCACTTCCGGCCGTAGTCTCGAGATGATCCGCTTCCGCCATCCGTTTTACGATCGCGCCGCGCCGGTCTACCTCGGCGACTATGTGACGCTGGAGCAGGGCACCGGCATCGTGCACAGTTCTCCGGCGTACGGCATCGACGACTTCAATTCCTGCCGGCGTTACGGCATGGCCGATGACGACATGCTCAGTCCCGTGCTCGGCGACGGCCGTTATACGGAAAGCCTGCCGCTGTTCGGCGGGTTGAAGATCTGGGACGCCAATCCGAAGATCGTCGACAAGCTGCGGGAAAAGCGGGCGCTTTTTCACGCCGAAAAGATCACCCATAGCTACATGCATTGCTGGCGGCACCGGACGGCGATCATTTATCGGGCGACCACGCAATGGTTTGCCGGGATGGACGAGGTTCCGGGATTCAATGGCATCCGGCCGGCCGAAACGCTGCGCCGCACGGCGTTGCGAGGCATTGAAGCCACCGAGTTTTTTCCATCGTGGGGCAAGTCCAGGCTGCAGGGCATGATCGCCAATCGCCCGGATTGGACGCTATCGCGTCAGCGGCAATGGGGTGTGCCCTTGCCGTTCTTCGTCGACAAGGAAACGGAGCTCCTGCACCCGGACACGCCGGCCTTGCTGGAGCTGGCGGCGACCAAGGTCCAGGCCGGCGGCATCGAAGCGTGGTTCGAGGCGACGCATGAGGATTTCGGCGTCGACGCCTCGAAGTACCGCAAGCTGACCGATACGCTCGATGTCTGGTTCGATTCCGGCTCGACCCATCAAACGGTCATGGGCGGCCCGCAGGGGCGCGCCTTGCACCGCGGATCGCATCCGGACGAGACCAGCTTTCCCGCCGATCTCTACCTCGAGGGATCCGATCAGCATCGCGGCTGGTTCCACTCTTCCCTGCTGACATCGTGCATGTTGAACGGCGTGCCGCCCTACAAGGCGCTCCTGACACACGGTTTCGCGGTCGATGGCCAGGGCAAGAAAATGTCGAAGTCCAAAGGCAACGTCGTGTCGCCGCAAAAGGTGTGGAATGGACTCGGCGCCGAGGTGCTTCGATTATGGGTCGGAGCGACGGATTACTCCGGCGATCTTTCGATTTCGGACGAGATCCTCAAGCGTGTCGTCGAGGGCTATCGG
>JALZAO010000020.1 GCA_030948305.1 Pseudomonadota bacterium | reverse complement strand
TCGAGGAGACCGCCGAGGCGAGTTATGCGCGCGGGCTCATCCACGGCACGATGCACCTCTCGATCGGGCAGGAGGCGAGCGCGGTCGGCGCGATCCTGCCGTTGCGCCCCGACGATTACATTCTTTCGACGCACCGCGGTCACGGCCATTGCATCGCCAAGGGCGCGGACCCGGCGAGGATGCTCGCCGAGTTCTTCGGCAAGGAGAACGGCTATTGTCACGGGCGCGGCGGCTCGATGCATATAGCCGATATTGAAAGCGGCAACCTCGGCGCGAACGGAATCGTCGCCGGCGGCTTGCCGATCGCCGTAGGCGTCGGTATGAGCATCAAGGCGCAAAAGCAGGACCGGATTTGCATGGTGTTCTTCGGCGACGGCGCCGCCAACGAGGGCGCGTTCCACGAAGCGCTCAACATGGCGTCGATCTGGAAGCTGCCCGTCGTCTTCCTCTGCGAGAACAACAAGTACGGCATGTCTATGGACATCGCGCTCGCGATGGCCGTGCCCAACGTCGCTGACCGCGCGACCGCATACGCGATGCCGGGGGTTGCCGTCGACGGCAACGATCTGCCCGCGGTTGCCGCCGCCTCGCTTGCCGCGGTGAATCGCGCGCGCAGCGGCGGCGGACCATCGCTCGTCGAATGCAAGACGTATCGACTGCGCGGCCACTCGAAGAGCGACCGCAATCTGTATCGCACCAAGGAAGAGATCGATTCCTGGCGCAAGCGCGACCCGATCCGGCGCCTGGAAAGCGAGCTGGTGGCGCACGGACGATTCGAAGCGGCCGAGCTTGCCGATCTCGAAAAACGGGCGCAGCGAGAGATCGAGCAAGCGCTCGATTTCGCCAAGGCGAGCCCCGATCCCGACCCAGCGCAACTGACGCGCGATGTCTATGCCGGCTGAGCTCGCCGCCGACGCCGGCGCCGGCGTCAGGCAGCTCTCCTACGCGGAAGCGATTCGCGAGGGCCTCGCCCAGGCGATGGAAGAAGATCCGCGTGTGTTCCTGTTCGGCGAGGACGTCGGCGTTTATGGCGGTGCGTTCGGGGTTTCGGGCGACCTGTTGCAGCGATTCGGTCCGGAACGGGTGATCGATACGCCGATCAGCGAGCTCGGCCTCGCCGGCGCGGCGGTCGGCGCCGCATTGACCGGCATGAAGCCGGTGCTGGAGATCCAGTTCTCCGACTTCGTCACGCTGGCGATGGAGCAGATCGTCAATCAGGCGGCGAAGATCCGCTTCATGTTCGGCGGCAAGGCGAGCGTCCCCATGGTCGTGCGCCTGCCGGGTGGCTCGGGCACGGGCGCTGCGGGACAGCACAGCCAAAGCCTTGAAGCGTGGTTCGCGCATGTGCCGGGCCTCAAGGTCTTGCAGCCCTCCACGCCACACGACGCAAAGGGCCTGCTGCTCTCCGCGATCGACGATCCGAACCCGGTATTGATCTTCGAGCACAAGCTCCTCTACAAGACCAAAGGGCCGGTGCCGTCGGAGCCCTATCGGGTGCCGATAGGCGAGGCGGCGGTGCGCCGTGAAGGTCGCGACGTGACGATCGCTGCCGCATCGATCATGGCGCTGCGCGCCGCGGCCGCCGCCGAGCGGCTCGCGGAAGATGGCCTCGATGCGGAAATCATCGATCTGCGCTCGTTGCGCCCGATCGACTTCCGCACCATCGCCGCGAGCGTGCGCAAGACGCACCGATTGCTGGTCGTCTACGAAGGCGTGAAGACGATGGGCATCGGCGCGGAGATCTCGGCGATGATCGCGGAAAGCGACGTCTTCCATGCTCTGGTGGCACCGATCGCTCGCCTTGGCGGCGCCGACGCGCCGATCCCGTACAACCCGATTCTGGAAAAGGCTTCGGTGCCGCAGGAAGACGATATCGTCCGCGCCGCACGGCGCCTGGTTCGCGAAGGGAAGGCGTGATGGCGGCGATCGAGGTGATCCTGCCGAAGGTCGACATGGACATGGAATCCGGCGTCATCGTCGCCTGGAAAGTTGCCGAGGGCGACCGCGTGCAGGAAGGCGACATTTTGTTCGAGATGGAAACGGGCAAGGCGATGATGGAAGTCGAGGCGACGGGTACCGGCATTATCCGCGACTTGGCGCACATCACTGGCGAGCCGATCGCAGTGGGAACCCCTGTCGCCTGGATCCACCCGGACGGCGAAGCGTAGCGCCACGCTGTAAGATCGACCGCTCGCAATGCTCAGACGCGAGGCGGCATTCTTCGGAGGAGAAAGCATGAACCTTGTATCGCATAGCAGCTTCATCGTGGCCGCGCTCGTCGCGTCCGTTTTCGCGGCGAGCCCGATCGAAGCCCAGGAGATCAAGGGCAAGCTCGTTCTCTATACGTCGCAACCGGAGCGCGATGCGTCGCAAACGGTCGCCGCGTTCAAGCGCGTCCAGCCAGGCGTGGATGTCGAAGTGTTCCGATCGGGCACGACCGAGGTGATGGGCAAGCTCGCGGCCGAGTTCGCAGGGGGCCAGCCGCGGGCGGATGTGCTGCTGCTCGCCGACGCCGCGACCATGGAAGCGCTGAAAAAAGACGCGCGTCTGCTCAACTATCGCGAGGCAAAGGTAGAGGGCCTGGAGCCGGGTAGCTACGATGTGGACAGGACCTACTTCGGCTCGAAGCTGATCACGACCGGAATCGCGGTAAACACCGCGGCGAAGCTTCGTCCCACCTCGTGGGCCGATCTGGCGAAGCCGGAGTACAAGGGCCAGATCGCAATGCCGAGCCCGCTGTATTCGGGCGCGGCAGCGATCATGCTGGGCACGATGACCAGTCGTTCCGATCTCGGCTGGGGATTTTTCGAAAAGCTGAAGGCCGCCGACGCAGTCGCGGTGCGCGGCAACGGCGCGGTGATGACGGCGGTCGCGAACGGCGAGAAATCGTACGGCGTTCTGGTCGATTTCATGGCGTTCAACGCCAAGGCCAAGGGCTCGCCGATCGACTTCATCTTTCCATCGGAAGGCCTTCCTGCGGTGACCGAGCCGGTGGCGATCCTGAAGACCACCCAGAACTCCGCGGCGGCGCGGGCCTTCGTCGATTTCATCCTGTCCGATGAAGGGCAGAAGCTCGCCGTCTCGATGGGCTACATCCCCGCCAGGGCCAGCGTGGGAATGCCGTCCTGGTATCCCCCTGGCGCGAAGATCAACTTGATGCCGACAGATATCCCGAAAGTCGTGCAATCGAATAGCACCAACCTGAAGCGTTTCGCCGAGCTCTTCGGCAACTAGAAGCTTCGTCATGTTTGATTCCATCGTTGCAGGCTAACGGATTACATGGCTGACGCAGGAGGCATGCGCGGCCCGATCGAGGATTACGGCCGCGGACGTATCGAGGATTACGCGCTGCTCTGGTGGCTGGTGATCGTCGTCGCCGTTTTGTCGGTGCTGCCGATCGCGCGCCTGCTGCTCGAGGGGATCGCACCCGGCGGAGTATTGTCGACGGAAGCGCTGCAACGCGTCCTGTCGAGCCCGACGACCTGGATCGCAACGGGGCACAGCCTCGTGACCGCGCTGGGCGGCACCTTGCTTGCGGCTCTCATCGGCGGAATCGTTGCGCTGGTCGTGACGCTGACGGATATCCGCCACCGCAACGTCTACATTTTCTGCTTCGTCATGCCGCTCTTGCTTGCGGCGCAGGTGGTGGCACTCGCATGGCTGCAACTCTTCGGGCCGTCGAGCCCGCTCTTGAAAATGCTCGGCGCCGCGCCGCCGCTGGGCAGTCGAAATCCACTCTACTCACCCGAGGGCATCATCCTGGTCCTGGGCGTGCAGTACGCACCGCTCGTATTCCTGACGCTGCGCGCGGGGCTTCGGACGCTGCCTCGGGAGCTGATCGAGGCCGGCCTGTCCGGCGGCGCCGGGCCTTTGAGGGTAATGCGCACGATCGTGCTGCCCTTGATGATGCCGCCCCTTCTTGCCGGTGTGGCGCTTTGCTTCGTCTCGTGCCTGGGTAACTTCGGCATCCCCGCCCTGCTTGGCATTCCCGGGAACTACCTGGTGCTGCCGACGCTCATTTATCAGCGCCTCGCGGGTCTCGGGCCCGGCGCGCTGTCCGAGGTCGCCGTGCTGTCGGTGCTGATCGGCTTCATCGCGGTGATCGGCATCGTGGCACAGGATGCGCTCTTAAGCGGTCGCGACTTTCGCATCAGCACCGCGTCGGTGGTGGCGAGCCCCTTTGAATTGCGGCGCTGGCGTCTGCCCGTCGAAGTGGCGCTGTGGACACTGTCATTCCTGGTGCTGGCGCTTCCCATGGTCGCGCTGGTGCTGACCTCGCTGGTACCGGCGGTCGGCGTGCCGCTCGACGCCGCAACCGCGACGCTCGACAACTATCGCTTCGTGCTGTTCGATCACGCGGGCGCCAAGCGCGCGCTGGTCAACAGCTTCGGCTTGTCGGCGACGGCGGCAATCGCGATCGTGCTGTTCGCGATACCGCTCGCGTACTTTCTCGTCTGGCGCCGCTCGCGCCTGCTGCGCGTGGTCAACCTGGTCACCGAAGTGCCCTACGCGCTACCCGGCGTGGTGCTCGCGATCGCGGCGATCCTGCTGTTCCTGAAACCATTGCCCATCGTCGGAGTGTCGATCTACAACACCGTCTGGATCATCCTCTTCTGCTACCTCGCGCGGTTTCTGGTGCTGGGCTTGCGTCCGGTGATCAGCGGCTACCACCAGCTCGACCGCACGCTGGAGGAAGCAGCGCAGATCGCGGGTGCGCGCCTGCTGCGGCGTCTGCGCACGATCATCCTTCCGCTGGTGGCGCCCGCTGCCGCCGCGGGTGCCTTGCTCATTTTCCTGACCGCTTTCAACGAGCTGACGGTTTCGGCGCTGCTCTGGTCATCGGGTTCCGAGACGCTGGGCGTGGTGTTCTTTTCGTTTCAGCAAGGCGGCGACTCGACCTATGCCGCCGCATTGGGCGTGCTGACGGTGTTGGTTAGCATTGCACTGATGCTTTCGACGCTGCTGATGGCCGGCAGGCTGCCCCCAGGCGTGCTTCCATGGCGCGATTGACGATCGATCGCGTCAGCAAACTGTACGGCGAGTTTCGAGCGCTGGACGACGTCTCGCTCGACGTCGACGACGGGGAGTTTGTCGCTATCCTCGGGCCATCGGGTTGCGGCAAGACAACGCTGTTGCGGCAGATCGCCGGCTTCGACAAGCCGAATACCGGCCGCATTCTCATCGGCGACGCAGTCGTGTCGACGCCGGAGCGTCAGGTGCCGCCCGAGCGACGGCGAATCGGTATCGTGTTCCAGTCTTACGCGCTATGGCCGCACATGACGGTCGCCGAGAACGTCGCGTATGGCCTGAATGTGGCTGGCGTCAAGGACCCCGAGCGCGCGCACCGTGTGACATCGGCGCTTTCGCTGGTCGAGCTCGACGGCTTCGCCGACCGCAGCCCGGCGATGCTCTCCGGCGGTCAGCGGCAGCGCGTCGCGCTCGCGCGATGTCTGGTCACGGAGCCATCGCTGGTGCTGCTGGACGAGCCGCTGGCCAATCTCGACGTCCATCTGCACGCATCGATGGAGCGGGAATTCTCGCGCTTTCACGAGCGCACCGGGACGACCATGATCTACATCACGCACGACCAGGCCGAAGCCATGGCACTGGCCGATCGCATCGCGGTGATGGACAAGGGCCGGGTGCTGCAGGTCGCGACGCCCGCACAACTCTATCGCGAGCCTGCCGACGAGATGGTCGCGCGCTTCATCGGAGAGGGCATGGTGGTGCCGGTGAAAATTCTCTCGAACGAGGACGACGCATTTTGCGAGGCGGACCTCTTCGGATACCGGATGCGTATGCGACGCTTGAGAACGCAACGGCCGGAACGTACAGCGCGCGCCTGCCTGCGCGCCAGCGCGTTGCGGATCGTCGCGCCTGACGCGCCGGGCGTGCGAGCATGCGTCGCCAGCGCCATCTATCGTGGCGGTTATTTTCGCGTCGAGGCGCACATCGAGGCGAGCCCCGATCTGCTGCTGCAGCTGACCCTGCCCGAGCCCTGTGTCGTGGAGCCTGGCGCCGCGATGAACGTCGCGGTCGACGACGGCTGGGTCATTCCGGAACCGGCGAAGGACTAGGCCTAGGCATGCGGCTCGATCTCTACGGCGGCTTCGGCGAAAAAGGACGAACCTGCCTCGGCGCCGAGAGCGGGGGCTATCGCCTGCTGCTCGACGCCGGCGTGAAGATCAGCGCGCGCGGCACCGATGATTACTATCCAGCAATCCCAGCCGCCGCATTCAAGGCGATCGACGCGATCCTCGTCACCCACGGGCACGAGGATCATGTCGCGGCGTTGGGGTGGCTCATCGCCCAAGGCTTCGACGGGCGTATCTTGATGACACCGGAAACGCAGTCCGAGGCCGGGATCAGCGTCGCGAGCTACGCCTTGCCCGAGCACCTCGCGCTGTTTCGCCATGCCGCGGTCGAGCGCTTGCCGATCGGCCTCGACGCATTGCGCCTCGGGCCGCTGCGGATTTCGACGGGCCGCTCCGGCCACATCGCGGGCGGCGTCTGGTGCCGAATCGACGACGGACAGGTGAGTTTCGACTACTGCGGTGACGTGGTTCCTGCCAGCCCGGTCTTCGCGATGGATCCGGTGCCTCGCTGTCAGGCGATCGTGATCGATGCTTCGTATGGCGACGATGATGTCCCCGCACAAGCTCGTGCGGCAGAGATCGTTGCGTGGATCGCCGCCCGGCCGGATGGTTGCGTGCTGCCGACACCGCTTTACGGACGCTCCGCGGAGCTACTCGCGATCGTGCCAGGACCAATGGCGCTCGCTCCCGGAATGAGAAACGCGCTGCGCGCGCAGATCGAGGGCAGCGGCTGGCTCGTCGACGGAATCGCGCAGCGGATGACGGAGCGCCTCGATGCCGCCGTCGATTGGCGCGACGGCGATGCGTTGGCGCGTAGAGCGCTCCTCTGTCACGACGGGATGGGGATCAGCGGCCCGTCGCGCGCGATACTCGTTGACGCCGCCGCTCGAGGTTGGCCGACGCTCTTCACGGGACACCTGCCGTCGAACAGCCCGGGCGAGCGCTTGGTCGCGGAAGGACGCGCGGCGTGGATCCGCTTGCCAACGCACCCGACGCTGACGCAGAACGTCGCGATCGCAGCGGCATCGGGTGCAAACATTGTGCTGGGGCATTCCTGCGATCGCGCGCCGCTCGCGCGGCTGAGCCGGCACATGTCGGGGCTGCGCGCCGATCTTTCGACCGGCGATTGCATCGATCTCTGATCGGCCACCTTCGCATGCGCGTCCTGGTTTGCAATGACGACGGAATCGCCTCGCCGGGCCTTGGTGTCCTCGCGCGGGCCGCGCTCGCGCTCGAAGCCGAAGTCTGGATCGTGGCGCCCGACCGCAAGTGGACCGCCGCAAGTCACCAACTGTCCTTCGATCGCGACCTGACCTTGACGCGAACTGGTGATCGCAGCTACGCCTGCTCGGGTGCGCCGGCCGATTGTGTCGTCGCCGCGATGACGATTCTTTTCAGTGGCGGCGCGAAACCCGAGCTCGTTCTCGCCGGCATCAACGACAAGTGCAACGTCGCCGAAGACGTTGCGTACTCCGGAACGATCGCGATCGCCAGGGAAGCGACGTTCTGGGGCATGCCGGCGATCAGCCTGTCCCGTGCCGAGCGCGCAACCCCAAGCGACAGGGCCGCCGACCTCGACGCGCTCTCCCGCCTCCTGCGCGTGCTCTGGAACCATCGCGGCGATTGGGCCGCAGAGGGGCATTGGCTGAGCCTCAACCTGCCGCCATCGCTGCCTGCGCCGCTGGTACAAGCGCGCACGGGCCGGGACAAGATCGCCGCCGCCGCCGATATCCTCGACGCTACACACGAGAGTATCCGCTACCGGATGCGACGCGGACGCCCCGGCACCATCACCCCGGGCGACGAGAACGCCTGCCTTGCCGCGGGAAAGATCAGCGCGGTCCGCTACTGCTGGTTCGCCGAAGCCAGATTGCCGGAGGCGGTGGTTGCCGCATGGTCTTCGGCGCTCGAATAGCGGCAGGATCCCGCGCCCCCGGCCCTCGCCCCGGCGCCGGTGGTAAAATGTCGTTCACAGTCAATGGCTAGGCCGCCGTCGCCGAGGCACGGAGCTTGGCTTACGTCGACGACGCGAACTCGTAGGCTCCAAACCGCTCCAACTACGCGCAAGGCGCGGCGCTGGCAAGCCGAGCTTGCGTGGTTGCGCACTTCGGGGAATGGGCATGTCTGATTTCGAAACGAGCTCGTTGAGTCGACCTGCGATCACGCGTCGCCGGTCGAGAATCGCCTTCGTCGGCGGCATTCCGATCGGGGGCGGCTCGCCAATCGTCGTCCAGTCGATGACCAACACCGACACCTCCGACGTCGCGGCCACGGTCGCGCAAGTCAAGGCGCTGGCCGACGCCGGCTCGGAGCTGGTGCGGATCGCGGTCGACACGGCGGCCGCGGCGGCAGCGGTGCCCGCGATTCGTCAGCAGCTCGACGCACTCGGGTGCCACGCGCCGCTCATCGGCGACTTCCATTTCAACGGCCACAAGCTGCTCAGCAATTTTCCGGACTGCGCCATGGCGCTGGCGAAGTACCGCATCAATCCGGGCAACGTAGGCAAGGGCAGCAAGCACGATCCGCAGTTCGCGGTCATGATCGAAAGGGCGATCGACTACGGCAAGCCGGTGCGCATCGGCGTCAACTGGGGCAGCCTCGACCCCGATCTGCTCGGAAGCCTGATGGACGAGAACGCGAAGTCGGCGAATCCGCTCGATGCCGCGCACGTGACGCGCGAGGCGCTCGTCACCTCGGCCATCCGCAGCGCGCAGTTCGCCGAGGCACTGGGGCTGCCCAGCGACCGCATCATCCTCGCCTGCAAGGTGTCCAACGTTCAGGACCTGATCGCCGTCTATACCGAGCTCGCGCGGCGTTGCGACTACCCGCTACACCTGGGGTTGACCGAGGCCGGCATGGGCTCGAAGGGAATCGTCGCTTCCACCGCGGCGATGGCGGTTCTGCTGCAACAAGGCATCGGCGACACGATCCGCGTGTCGCTGACTCCCGAGCCGAACGGTGACAGGACACGCGAGGTGATCGTCGCGCAGGAGATCCTGCAGACCATGGGCCTGCGCTCGTTTTCGCCGCTGGTCAGCGCCTGCCCCGGATGCGGCCGCACCAAGAGCGTCTTCTTCCAGGCGCTGGCGGACAAGATCCAGACGTATCTGCGCCTGCAGATGCCGTCATGGCGCAAGCGCTATCCTGGCGTCGAGAACCTGACTGTCGCGGTAATGGGTTGCGTGGTCAACGGCCCGGGCGAATCCAAAATGGCGAACATCGGCATCAGCCTGCCGGGAACCGGAGAAGTTCCGGTCGCGCCGGTGTACGTCGACGGGCAGAAGACGGTGACGCTGAAGGGCGACGCAATCGCCGAGGAATTCGAGCAGATCGTCGCCGACTACGTCCGCGCAACCTATGGCGGCGAGATGCCGGCCCCGCACCTGCGCGCCGAAAAGAGATCGATTGCAATCCACCAGATTCAGCGCGCTCGCGACGGCGAGTGAAGTCTAGCGCCCGACTGTTGCGTACCTTCATCGTCGCGTTCGCGGGTGTGCTATCCGCGGATCAAGTGGGCGGATGCGGCCAAACGTTCCGGCGCGAAACTGGACTGACGCGCTCAACTATTGTGGCTCCTCGGCGATGCTGACCAGCACGAGGTGATCGCCGCAAGGCGCGAAGTGGTAGAAATTCGCGAATTTTCGGCCGAGTCGTTCCCTCCGTCCTGACGTAGCCGGTGCCGGGTCTGACCGTGACCTCGTCCGCGGCATCCGGCACGAGAAAACGATCCGCGCGCTCGGATCGTGGGCCCGCCCCCTCCGCGCGATCTAACGGCTGACCAGGCATTGGCCTCCGTCGAGCTTGAAGTTTTGCGTCGTCGTCGAGGTGCTGCTGCCGTTCTTGTCTTTGGTCGTCTTCTTTACGGTCAATATGGCCGTTTGGTCGTCGACGACGAGCACCCCATTCGATTTGATGTCGGCCGAGAACTGATCCTCTGTCTGAGACATCTCCTTCATCATGCCCGACATCATTGTCCGATCCTTCGCTGGCATGGCCTTCCATTGCTCCTGCATTTCTTTGGTGGTGAGCTTGTTGGCCTCCTCCATCTTCCCGGCGTGGGTCAGCCCCATCTGCTTGACGGCAACCTTGCCGCACGGGTGATCGAGAATCGCCGCACCTTTGACCTCGGACTTTCCTGACGCGGCGGCACCGTACATCATCAGCGGCAGCACGGCGCTGATACAAAGAGCTGAGAATCGACGTTGTTTCATTTGTTTTCCCCTTTGTCGAGGCGAAACCGGGGACAGACGCCGATTTCGCGCGAGCGTTAAGAAAGTCTGTCCGGTAATGCTCATTCGCGCCGCCGTTGCTCGCAGTGGTTGCGGCTGCGAGTCACTTTTTCTCGAAACGTAGATCGCAAGGGCGCAACTCCAGCCGGCGTCCGGTTCCACGATTGGGATCGAAGTTGGCGGCGACGTGGTAGGCGTACGGCTGGCCCTGCGCACCGCCCTTGACGTTGAACTTGGGGTCGCCAGTGGTGCCTTTTGCGTCAAGCGTCGCGCTGCCGTCAGGCTGGATTGCGCCTTGAAGTCTCAGCCAGCCGGGCTTGGCCTCGACACCTTGCTCGCCGCGAAAAAAACTGTCCTTCACTTGCGCGTCGAATTCGAGCTTGTAGCTTGCGCCCCCTTCGGATGGTGCGCAGACAACCGTAACGCCCCACGCACCATCGTAGCGGGTTCCGCCGGGCACTGCGCTCGCGGGAACACGCGCGACCTTGGCTACTCGAGCCTCCGCGTCGCGCGCAGCTGTCTCAGCATCGCCTTTCGCACGTGTCGCAGCGGCCTCGGCTTCGCTGCGAATGCGCGCCGCGTCGGCCTCGGCCTGCGCCCGTACCCGATTTGCCGCCGCTTCGCCGTCTGCTTTGGTCCTGGCGGCACGCACGGCTTCGGCGTCGGTGCGAGCGCGCGCAAGCTCCGCTCCAGCTTGCTTCTTGAGCGCCTCGGCATCGGCGCGCAGGCGTTGCGTTTCGGCGTCGGTCTGCGAGGGCGTCGCACTGGCAATCGCGGGAGCGCCTGACGCAACGCCGCTCGGCGCCGGCAGAGCGGCGGCGGGCGCTGCGGCGGGCGGTGCGACAGGCGCTACCGCGTTCGTCGCGTTTCCGCGGTCGGTCGCACTGAAGCGCACCCATCCCGTCTGCCAGGCGGCGATTCCGGCCATCGCCACGACCACCGCCGCGCCGATTCCCCAGCGAAGGGATTTGCTCATGCGCCGCGCCCGCGGCACCGGTGGCGTCGGTCGTTGCGGCACTCCAGTGCCGGACACGCGATATACGCGAATCGGCCGGGAGATGTTCTTCAGGGCCTGCTCGCCGATGTCCTGAAAGCCCAAATCGAGCTTGCCGGTGATCTGGTCGTATACGCT
>JALZAO010000269.1 GCA_030948305.1 Pseudomonadota bacterium | reverse complement strand
GACGCGCCGGTCGGAGAGGTTATAGGTGAATTGCGCAAAGTCGAAGCGCTCGCGCGTCAGCGCCCGTTCCATCTCATCGTGGCGGCTGCCGTGCGATGTCGTGATGCCGATGTAGCGCACCGCGCCACTGGCCTTCATCTCTTTGAGCGTCTCGACGTGAGCACGCCAGTCGAGCATGTTGTGGATATGAACCAGGTCGAACTTCGGCACTCCCCAGAGGCCGCGCGAGCGCTCAAGCTGCCAGCGGCCCAGCGCCTTGCCGACGGTCCAGATCTTGGTCGCCGAAAAGAGCCGCTCGCGACCGGTGCTCTTGAGCAGGTCGCCGATGACGCCTTCGGAGAACCCGTACATGGGCGACGAGTCGACCATCGCTCCGCCGCGCTCGAAAAAGGTCCGTAGCACCTGCCCGAGCGGCGCTTCGACCGCGGTCCCGGGTATGACATTGAAAGTGAGCCACGTGCCCAGTCCGATGACCGGCACTCGTTCACCGGTGGAAGGGATGGCTCGGGCGAGGGGCGCACCGCTGGGTGCGGTGATCGGTGTGCCGCCCTGCGCGGCAGCGAATCCGGGCCAGGTTGGCGCCGCCGCAGCACCCAGCGCGGCGAGAAAGCGGCGGCGGGAAAACGTTGATTCGCGCACAGCAGAGTTAGGCCGCGCGTGGCGCCGGAAGTTCGAGCGCCTTACAACAATGATGCTGCGTCGAGCTTCACGTCTGCCGCACGCCACGCTCGCTCGAAACGCGCCTTCACCTTTGCCGCTTCGTCGCCGCGCCCTTCGGCTGCGAGTGCTGCACGCAAGCCGAACAGCGATCGGCCGCTCTCGGGATTGCGTACAAGATCGTCGCGGAACGTTTTTTCCGCGGCAGCAAAGTCGCCTGCGCGCAGCATTGCCGCGCCGAGCGCCTCGCGCGATGGGAGGTACCACGGCGTAGGCTCGTCGTAGGCGAGAGCATCCTCGGCGGCAACGGCCTCGCGCAAGTAGCGGATCGCCTCCGCGAAGTTACCCCGCATCAGCGCGATGCGGCCATCCAGGTACGGACGCGCGATTGCCACCAGCGCGCCGGCGTTGTTGTTTCCCAGCTCGAGGGTCTTGGGCAGGCTGTTCGTCGCTTCGATGAATTTTGCCCGTTCGGCGGCCGCATCGACCAGGCGCCCCTTGCCGGCCAGCGCCAGCGTGCGCGCGAGACGCCATACGGTGCCGCTGATCGGCGCCTCGAACGCCGGCTCGGGCAGCGCAAGAATATTGTCCCAGCGCTTGAACTTCGCCAGCACCAGCGCCGGCGTATACAGGAACCCGTCCAGCGGCGGTATTTCCTTGATCATCGGCGACGCGTGCGCGTAGAGCTTGTTGGCCGCCGCCATTGCCTGCGCGAAGTTGCCGGCGATGGCATTGCAGATCGCGAGAAAGTGCAGGTTGTGGCCATAATACGCGACCAGATAAAACGACTTTGCGCCGGACGCGGCCAATCGCTCGTCGGCGCGCGCCGCGGCCTCGTTTACCCTGATGGCGTCGATGTAATTGCCGGTGCGGATATAGATGTGCGCGGGCATGTGCACCAGGTGTCCCGCCGACGGGGCGAGATTTTCCAGCCGCTTAGCCGCGGCGAGCGCTTTTTCCGGATGCGGCGATGCTTCGATCGCGTGCAGGTAATAGTGAAGGGCGCCGATATGATCCGGCTGCTGGGTTTGCGCGTGCTCCAGCACACCGACCAGCTCCAGCGTGCCATCGGCGGGCGTCCCATCCGGCGCCCACAGCTTCCACGGATGCAAATCCATCAGGCTTTCGGCATAAAGCACCGCGGCGTCCGTGTCGCGTGGATGGCGGCGCACGAGCTGTTTCATCGCGTCCTTGTAGGCGACCTGCAAGGGGGCGAGGTCGGCGTCCGCGTTCGCGCTGTAGCGCGTCGACAACGCATCGATGTACTCGCGCTCGACCGGCGAGGCCTTCGGCTTCAGGACTATTGCCTTCTGAAGCTCGGCATAAGCGGCCTTGTGCGCGGCGGGGTCCATCGGCAGGTTGATGTTGGGTCCGAGGGCCAGCGCAATACCCCAGTGCGCCATCGCGAGATCAGGATCGAGCGCCGCCGAGCGCTGGAAGGATTTGATCGCCGCGTCGTGATTGAACGCGAAGACGAGCCTCATGCCTTGGTCGAAGTACGCCTGCGCCTGCCGGTTGCGCGTGGACACCGGGTGGTGCAGCCGGCTCAAACCGGTATCCAGCGCTTCCGCGGACGCTCCCGGCGCGGGTGGGGCGTCATGGGCGGATGCCGGGACGACACTCACGACGCCGATGCAGAGAAGGATTTGCGCGACGCGGGGCGACACGGGCGATTCGATGAGGGAGAGAAGAAGGGCGTCGATGTTCAGTCTGATGCGCACGCTGACGAATGCGTCCCGCAAACCCGTTGCTGCGCTGTTTTACGGGGCCGATGCATTCGGCCCGCGCCAACGGTGGCCCGACCGCCTAAGCGATTTGCAATCCGATGTCGAACGTCGCGGCATAGCCATGTGCGTCTGGCGCCGGATCGAGCAGCAACTTGCTGCCGCCATCGCGAAAAATAAAATCGTCGGCGTTGCGCGTTGAGCGTCGCCGTCCCGCGGCGTACGGTGCGAGTGCATAAACGCGATCGGTCAGCGCATCGTCGAAGTAGAGTTGCGAGGTAAATTCGTAAGCAGGTGCCGATGGCGCCGCGGTGCGGATCTTGAAATGCACATGCACCGCGCGGCCGCCGTACGATCCGGGGTAGATGGTAAGAAATCGCGCCAGTCCGGCCTCGTCGGTTCGCTGGAAGCCGCGCAGGAATTTTTCGCCCTCGCCCGAGGAACCGCGATTGCCGGTATCGGAATAGCGGCCGATAGCGTCGCAGTGCCAGACGTCGACCTGGGCGCCGGCAAGCGGGGCACAGGTCGCACCGCCCATGCGCGAAACCTTGAATGACAATCGCAGCGGAACACCCGGCTTGACCGCGCCGGTGCGCGGGTCGGCGCGAATGTCCGAGCGATTGAGCGCCTCTTCCACGAAAAACGGGCCTTCAGTCTGCTCCGGGCGTGCGACGCATGACGGTGGCGCGACCGGTGCGGCCGCGCGCGCCGTTAGCGCGCCCGTTAACAGGGCGGCACCCGAAGCGCCAATCAGCGCCAGAGCTTCGCGACGATTGAAGACCTTTTCAGACACGATTTTTTGCGATGATTCCGGACAGTCCGCTACGGCGCCGGTGTCGCCAGC
>JALZAO010000268.1 GCA_030948305.1 Pseudomonadota bacterium | reverse complement strand
GTGTTGAAGGATGGGATGCTCTACGCGCAGGCCGGCGGCGGAATCGTTCACGATTCCTCTCCCGAGGGCGAGTGGCAGGAGACGCTCAACAAGCTGCGCGCGCTGCAGCGCGCCGCCGACATGGTTCAGCTGGGCTTGGATGCGGAGGGATGAAGCATGGGGGCGGTGCAGCGCCGGGATCAACCCTTCACCTGCGGGTAAGCGTAAAGGTCCAGGTGCTACCGCCTTGGAGAAGGATGCCCGATCCATGGTTTAAATCCGTCATCGCGCCGGAACCAAAGCCGAGCGGACAGGTGTAGTTGCCCGGTCTGAGGGTGTCACCATAGCTGGTGAAGGAAATAGTGCCATGTGTCGTAATCGTGCCGCTAAAGTCAAGGAGTGTCGGGAACTCGTTGTCTATCCGGAAAAAATAACCGTTGCTATCCACCACCACGTCGCCCTCGTCCAAGTGGGACCCGTTCACAGAGACTCCCCAAAACGGTCGTCGTACTTTTCATCGCCCACGTTCCCGCATAGGGCGCGGCGGCGTTAAAGCCAAAGATTTCGCGGGTGACCGTGAAGTTGAAGCCGTTGACGGCGATGTTCGCATCCATGGTCGTTGGGAAGGTGATGGTCGCATTCCCGAACGGCAGGTTGGTTTGGGCACGGTAGGCACCACCGAGCGGCTGCCCGTTCGCGGTTCGGTATGCCGCTCCTGAGTACGTATTGTCGGCAGACATCGGACCGCCCGAAACAAACCAGATCGGGATACCGGTGGCGTCGTATACAAAGCCGGCCATGAACAAGGTATTACCCTGTATCTCGATATTGAACCCGCGGCCAGACTCGGCTTCGCTGTAATACCATCCGCTTTGGGGAGTTGCCGCCGACACCGACAGCGAGAATGTTGCTGCGAGTAGTGCGAATAGGAGGTGTTTCACTATGAGGTCCTTTGTAGACTCCGGGTTTATCTTTCGATGCACGCCACCCGCAACGCCATGCCTTACCCTCGTGATTCTTGACAGGATTGCGGTCAATGCGTGCGCCCGTCGTCGCTATGTGACGGCCGGCGTCAGCGGAGGCAACGCACACGGTAATAAATCGCTACCAGGGCAGAGACTCGCAAGGGGTATGCCAAGGGTCCTTCACAGAGGGGGCCAGCCGTGCTGCTCTTGATCGACAACTACGATTCGTTCACCTACAACCTCGCGCAATACCTGGGCGAGCTCGGCGCCGACGTGCACGTGCATCGCAACGATGCGATCAACCTCGAGCAGATCGGTGCGTGGCGGCCGGAGAAGATCGTGATCTCGCCGGGGCCTTGCACGCCCAATGAAGCAGGCATCTCGGTATCGCTGGTGCAGCGGTTCGCGAGCGAAATTCCCATCCTCGGCGTGTGCCTCGGACACCAGGCCATCGGTCAGGCGTTCGGCGGACGCATCGTCCGTGCCGGACGCGTGATGCACGGCAAGCTCTCTTCCATCGCCCATCGAGGCGAGGGCGTATTCGAAGGCCTGGCCAGTCCATTTACCGCGACCCGCTATCATTCGCTGGTGATCGAACGTGGCAGCATTCCCGAATGCCTGGAGATCACGGCGGAAAGCGACGACGGAGAGATCATGGGCGTGCGCCATCGTGAATTCGCGGTCCAGGGCGTTCAGTTTCACCCGGAAGCGATATTGACCGAGCACGGTCACGCGTTGTTGTCCAACTTCCTGAAATCCGCAGTAGCTACTTAGGGACGACCATGCCGATCGATATTCAGGACGCGCTCCAGCGCACCATCGAGCACCGCGAGATCTTTCACGACGAAATGCTTTCGCTGATGCGCAAGATCATGAACGGCGAGGCGTCGCCGGTGATGATTGCGGCCTTTACCGTGGGCTTGAGGGTCAAAAAGGAAACCGTCGGCGAGATCGCCGCCGCCGCGCAGGTCATGCGCGAATTCGCGACCAAGGTCGAGGTGCCCGACCGGGACAATCTCCTCGACATCGTCGGCACCGGCGGCGACTCGGCGCACACCTTCAATATCTCCACGGCAGCGATGTTCGTCGCCGGCGCGGCCGGCGCGCGGATCGCAAAGCACGGCGGACGGTCGGTGTCGTCCAAGTCGGGCAGCGCCGACGTGCTCGAGGCGCTGGGCGCCGAGATCATGCTCAAGCCGGGAGAGGTCGCGCAATGCATAGCCGAGACGGGCATCGGCTTCATGTTCGCGCCGAGTCATCACAGCGCGATGAAGCACGCCGCGCCGGTGCGCAAGGAGCTCGGCATCAGGACCATTTTCAATATCCTTGGACCGCTGACCAATCCTGCGGGCGCGCCGAACCAGCTGCTTGGCGTGTTTCATCCGGACCTGGTCGGCATTCTGGTGCGCGTGCTGCAGCGGCTGGAAAGCAAGCATGTCCTGGTTGTCTACGGCAAGGACGGCATGGACGAAGTGTCGCTCGGCGCCGCGACGCTCGTCGGCGAGTTGAAGGACGGGCAGATACGCGAGTACGAGATTCATCCCGAGGACTTCGGTCTCAGAATGATCTCCAACCGCGGCCTCAAGGTTGCCGATGCGGTGGAATCCAAGGCGATGCTGCTCGAGGCGCTCGCCAATATCGAGGGCACCCCGCGAGAGATCGTCATCCTCAACGCTGGCGTTGCGCTCTACGCCGCGAACGTTGCCGGCTCGATCCCCGAAGGCATCGCGCGCGCTCGCACAGCCATTGCATCGGGCGCCGCGCAGCAGAAGCTCGAGCAGTTCGTTGCCGTAACGCAAAAGCTGGCGGGTTCGTCGCCTTGAACGCGACTTCGCAGCCTGACCCGCGCGCGATTGCGGACAGCCTCGTCTTTCGCGTCGCCACGGCCGCCGACCTCTCGCAGCTCGCCTTGTGGAACCAGCAGCTGATCGAAGACGAGCGCCATGACAATACGATGAGCCTCGAAGAGCTTGAGGCGCGCATGCGCAACTGGCTGGCGACGGAATATGAGGCGCTGGTTTTCGAGGACCGAACCACACCGAGGCCCGCGGCGTATGCCCTGTTTCGCCGCACGCCGGAATGGATACATCTGCGGCAGTTTTTCGTGGCGCGGGATCGGCGCCGGCGCGGCATCGGAGCGCGCGCCGTCGCGCTGCTCCTCGCGGAGGTGTTCCCTCCCGGCAAATCGGTTATCGTCGAGGCCATGGCGTGGAACCATGCCGCGCTTTCGTTTTGGCGAGCCGTGGGATTTGCCGACCGCTATGTCGGGCTCGAATCGCGTCCGGAGGAATCCACT
>JALZAO010000267.1 GCA_030948305.1 Pseudomonadota bacterium | reverse complement strand
GTTCTGCCTTCAACGAGGCGAACGGCTGGCGGCCGATGTTGCGGTGTGAAGCCATGACTTACCCGGACCTCAGTGAGGATCGAGCCGCGCGTCGTGCACGCAAGCGCGCGGTGGTGGTACAGGTCGAATTCGCCGACAAGGCCGGCATCTTGCCTACTCAGCAAGGCCCCGTGCATTTTTCGACCGGCGATGCACTCCTCACGGGTAGCCAAGGTGAGCGGTGGCCCGTCGCCCGGGACACCTTTGACGTCACCTACACGCCGGTCGCTCCCAACCGTCCGGGAAAGCCGGGGCCTTATCGTAAGCGGCCTCTCGTGGTGTGGGCCAAGCCCATGACCGAGGCTTTCGACGTTACCCTCGATCGCGACCGAGGAACTTTGCGCGGCCAACCCGGCGACTGGCTGGTGGAATACGCGCAGGCAGATTTCAGCGTCGTCAGCGCGGGCGTGTTCGCCCAAACCTACGAGTTGCTCGATTGACGACTCCCGCGGCAGCCTTGTCGGACAAACCCAAGCTGGCGCTCATCCTTTCGGGCGGGGGCGCTCGAGCGGCGTATCAAGCGGGCGTCGCCCGCGCAATCGCTGAAATGCTGCCCGACGGCACTACCAGCCCGTTTCGGATCGTTTGCGGGACCTCGGCCGGGGCGATCAATGCCGCCGCGCTCGCGGCAGGCGCGCGCCATTTCCGCACCGCGTCGACGAAACTGTGCGAGACGTGGGCGACACTGAGCATCGAGGACATTTATCGCGCGGATGGATGGCACCTTGCCAAAACGGCGTGGCGCTTCCTGCGCTCGCTGTTTCCCGGCGCCGACCGTCAGCGGCCGATCGCGCTGCTCGACAATGCGCCGCTGGCGACACTTCTGGCGCGGACCATTCACTTTCCTTCGATCGAACACAGCATCAGCGAAGGCGCACTCGATGCGTTAACGATCACTGCATCGAGCTACCGCACCGGAATGTCCGTGAGCTTCTGCATGGGTGGACCTGGGCTCGAGTTGTGGGAGCGCTCGCAGCGCATCGGCGTGCGGGCCGCTATAGGGGTCCAGCACTTGCTCGCATCGAGCGCCATTCCATTCGTCTTCGCGCCGACCAAGATCGGCAACGAGTTCTTCGGCGATGGTGCGATGGGCCAGATGGCGCCGACCGCGCCGGCGCTTCATCTTGGCGCGGACCGCATCCTGGTCGTCGGCGCTGCTCGAACCACCACGCACGACCCGGAGACCCCGAACCCGCCGTCGCTGGCGCAGATCGGCAGCCAGGTATTTGCCAGCGTCTTTACCGACGCGCTGGGTACCGACCTGGAAAAGGTCCGGCTGGTGAATATCGCCGTGCATCAGATACCGCCGGAGCGGCTCGCTTCGAGTCCGATGCCGCTGCGCGACATCATGCTGCTGGTGATCACGCCGAGCGTAGCGCTGGAAACGCTGGCCGGTGAGTTCAGGCATCGGCTGCCGCGCAGCCTGCGGTTGGCGCTCGGCGGCATCGGAGGGACGCGCTCCGGCGGAGAAGGCCTGTTGTCTTATCTGCTTTTCGACTCCGGATTTTGCTCGGCGCTGATCGACCTGGGCTATCGCGACGCACAGGCCAAACGCGATGAGTTGGCGACTTTTCTATCCGTCCGGAGTGTCGAGTCGGAAGCGAGTCTCTGACCCGTACGCTAAGCCCGCTCGACCTCGACCAGCACGTCGTAAAAGGTCGCCGCGCGCCCCATATCGGTCAAGGCCTGGCCGGTCAGCATGTTGGCGTTGGTGCCGTCCGGAGAGAGCTTGCGCCACCAGATCGACAGCGCGACTACCACACCGGGCCGTGCCTTGTCGGTCACGCGCGCGGCGGCTCTCATCGCGCCGCGATCGTTGAATATCCGCACGAGGTCGCCGTCCTTGATGCCGCGCGACGCGGCGTCGGCAGGATGAATATCGAGCGACGGCACCTTTTCCGCATCGAGAAAAACGGGAAGATTGGCGAAGCTGGAGTTCAGGGCGTTGCGCGCCGGCGGCGAGAGCATCGCGAGCGGATATTTTCTCGCCAGGGCAGGGTCGCTTGCCGCCGATTCCCGCGGCGGAGTGAAAGTCGGCAGCGGATCGAGCCCCCGATCCGCCAGCGTCTGCGAATAAAACTCGCATTTCCCGGAGGGCGTCGGGAAGCCTCCGTGCGCGAACGGCGCGAAAGGGGAGGGCACGTTGAGGCGCTGCCAACCCTTTTCCTTGAGGGTGTCCCAGGAAAGGCCTTGCGCACGAGGATGATCGGCCATGAACGCGTTGCGCGCCATCTCCTCGTCGCTTTCGCGGAAGCACGGCTCGTCGAAGCCCATGCGCGCGGCGAGCAGGCGGAATACTTCGGTATTGGGCTTGGCGTCGCCCAGCGGCGCAATGGCGGCATTGTTGGCCAGCGCGTAAAGGTGCCCGTAGGACGAATGGATATCCACGTGCTCGAGCTGCGTCGTTGCCGGAAGCACGATGTCGGCGTAGTCCGCGGTGTCGGTCAGAAAAACGTCGTGCACGACGCAGAAGAGATCCTCGCGCGCGAAGCCGGCGACGACCTTGGCCGATTCCGGCGCGACCGCCACCGGATTCGAGTTGTAGACAAATAGCGCGCGTATCGGCGGATCGTTGGCGTCGAGCAATGCGTCGCCGATGGTCGACATGTTGACAGTCCGCGGAGCGTTCCAGATCAGGTCCGGTCTCTCCAGCGCGGCGCCGTTCACCGGATAGGCGCCGCTGCTCGACAGCAAGGCGCCGCCGGCTGGATCGCGCCACGCGCCGACCAGCGCCGGAAGGCACGCCGCGGTGCGCATCGCCATGCCTCCGCCGGCGTGGCGCTGCATGCCGTAGTTGAGCCGTATCGCGGCGGGGCGGATCGTTCCGTAGTCGCGCGCGAGATCCACGATCTGCTCCGCCGTGAGCCCGGTAATCTGCGCGACCCGTTGCGGCGGATAGTCGCGAACCCGCACCGTTAGCTGCTCGAATCCCAGCGTGTACCGATCGACATAGTCACGGTCGATCAGATTCTCGCCGATCAGGACATGCATCATGCCCAAGGCCAGCGCGGCATCGGTCCCGGGGAGCAATGCGAGGTGGAGGTGACACTTTTCCGCCGTCTGGCTGCGGTAGGGATCGATCGCGATCAGCTTGGCACCGCGGCGTTTCGCTTCCTGGACCCGGCTCCACAGATGCAGATTGGATACGATCGGGTTCGAGCCCCAGATCAGTATCAGCCGGGCGTTCTCGAACTCCTCCATAT
>JALZAO010000266.1 GCA_030948305.1 Pseudomonadota bacterium | reverse complement strand
ATCGAGCACCGGCTGAAAGTCGGCGGTCGCCTTTTTCAATTCCGTCGCCGGATCAGCGCCGTTGATCATGTTGGTCAAGGCAATACCGAACGTGTCGCGGAACTCGGTCACCGATGCGATCACCGGCAAGCCGGGCTGCGCGATCTTCGCCGAGGCTAGCATGCATTCGACCCACTCCTTCGGCGACTTGAAGTCGCTCGACGCCTGCGCCGCCGCATACGCGGAGGTCCGGACCGGCGCGCCTGCGGCCGCCTGCAGCATCCGCGTCTGATTGGCCTTATTGGACGCCCATTGCAGATAGAACCACGACGGGCCCTTTTTCTTGCTGTACGTCGAGATACCCTCGCCGTCTGCGAACAGCGCCGACACGCGCTGTTTCGGACCTGCGGGCATCACGCCATAGCCAACCTTGCCGACGATGCGCGATTTGGTCGGATCCTCGAGCGGCTGCGCGAAGCCGATGCCATCGAGCCACATCGCCGCTTTGCCCTGGAGAAACAGGCTTTGCGACTCGTTCCAGTTGAAGCCGCTGACGCCTTGCGGGCCGTACTTGGCGAGCAGTGTCTGGTACATCTTCGCCGCTTCGATTGCCACGGGCGTATCGGTGAGCAGCTTGCCGTTCTTGTCGATGAAGCCGCCGCCGTAGCCGAGAAGGAAGCTCGTCCACACGGGCACGTTGGCATTCTTCAGCCCGCGCGCGACGAAGCCCGAAACGCCCTTGGCGGGATCGTTGAGTTTGGCCGCCGCGTCGATCATTTCCGCGAACGTCTTGGGAAACGCGATGCGCTTGGCGTCGAATAATTCCTTGTTGTAATAGACGACCCAGGGATCGAGGTTGAGTGGAAGACTCATCACCCGACCGTCCGGCTCGACCGCGTAGTTGAGACCACCCTGCGCGAAATCGGCGAAATCGAGATTCGGATCGGCGAGCGAGCGATCATTCATCATCGGACGCAGATCGGTCAGCCAATTGTTCTTGGCAAACTGACGCTTCTGCACGTGATAGGAAAGCGCGATCACGTCGAAGCTCGGGTTGCCCGAATTGAATTCGATCACCGCCTTCTGCCGCTGCTGCTGTTCGGGAACCATTTCCGAACCGACGCTGATGCCGGTCATGTCCTCGAATTCCTTGTGGTACTTGGACAGCAGATCGCCGCGCGGACTCTTGACCAGAAAAACCTCGATCTTCTCGCCCTTGAATTTTTTCCAGTCGAACGCGGCTGAGCCCTGAGCGTGAACCAGCGAAGCGCCGGGCAGGGCGCCCAGGGCAACTGCGCCTGCGCTCGCACCGAGCAGGCGGCGGCGCAGAGCATCGGGATGATCGTCATGGGCCGAGCGTGTCATATTGTCCTCCTTCGTGGGTAGTGACGGCGTCGCGCTTCGTGCGGCTCGCGATCAATCACAGATCATAGCCCACCGCGGTCGCTTGTTGGCGAGGGCTATGGATCGCAACCGGACATTGCATGGCCATGCCGGTCTCATTCAGTAAGGCCCGGCGCCGTCGCGTTCAACGACGACTCCGCTGGCTGCAACGTCCGCGAGCCATGCATGCCGCGCTTCGCTGTCGAGCGCAAGCAGGGGCGGCCGCAACGCGGCCCAGCCATCGTCATCTGCGAGCTCCGCCTGCAACGCCTTGAACGCGGCGAACAAGGGATAACGCTCCAGCGCCGCGATGAAGCGTTCCACTCGCTGGAGATCGTCATGATGGTCCGCCGTCAGTGCATTGTCGTACAGCCGTCGCATCAATCGCGGGAAGAGATTGGCGATGCCGCAGATCGTACCGGCGCCGCCGGCCGCGAGCGCGGCAGGCAGATGCGACTCGACGCCGACGAAAATCGCCAGGTCACCGAAGCGCGAGAGAAGCCTTCGGGTGTGATCGAGATTGCCCTCACTATCCTTCACGCCCGCCAGAACCGCGGGATAGTCGATGGCGAGGCGCTCGATGACCGATGAGGAAATGGCAACGCCGCTTACCTGAGGAATGTGATACAGATAAAGCGGCAGCCGCGCATCTCCAACGCCGTCAATGACGCGCGCGTAGCTGGCGAAGACGCCCTCGTCAGCCACGGCCTTGAAAAAGAACGGCGGCAGGACCAGCGCGCCAGCGCAATTCGCCTGCACCGCGTGGCGGGTAAGCGCTATCGTCTCCGGTAGCGACGCGCATCCGGTCGCGGCGATAATCCGACTGGGCGCAATGCCCGCGGCAAGCAAGGCGTCAAGGCCGTCGCGGCGCTCTTCCAACGAAAGCGACTGGCCTTCACCGGTTGTGCCGAACAATGCTATTCCGTCGACGCCGGCGGCAAGTATCCGGCGTACGTGTCGCGCCAGTCGTGCGGAGTCCGGAAGGCCCGCGGAATCGAACGGCGTAAGGACCGCGCACCAGACGCCCTGCACCGGACGGTGGGGATTCGCCAACGAGGTCTCGCGTCAGAAGATATGCCGCTGCAATCCGGCGCGGTGCAGGATCGTCGTCGCGATCTCTTCGATCGACCGGCTGGTGGTATCGACCGCCGGCACCTGCTCGCGCTGCATCAGCGCTGCGGCTTCGCGGACTTCGAATTGGCAATTGGCAAGAGACGCGTACTGGCTCGCCGGACGGCGGGCCTCCCGGATCTGCTGCAAACGCTCGGGGTCGATGGTCAGGCCGAAGAGCTTGTCGTGGAAAGGCACGATCGAGCGCGGCAGCTTCCGATCGACAAAGTCGTCGGGGGTCAACGGAAAATTAGCCGTGAGGATGCCGAACTGCAAGGCAAGATAAAGCGCGGTGGGCGTCTTACCGCAGCGCGAGACACCGATCAGGATGACCTGGGCCTTGGCCAGCTCGCGCGTCGTGGCACCGTCGTCGTGCGCCTGCGTGAAGTTGATCGCTTCCATGCGCGCGAAATATTCGTGACTGTTGGCAATGCCGTGCGATCGACCCGCGGCGTGCGACGACTTCGCGGCAAGCTCCGCTTCGAGCGGCGCAATGAATACCTGAAACAGGTCGAGCACCATCGCGTTGGCGCGTCCCAGCTGCGCGCTCATGACTTCGTCTACGATGGAGCTGAAGACCAGCGGACGTCGGCCCTCGGCGGCCGCCGTCTCGTCGATCCGGCGCAGCACATCGTCGATCTTCTCGGGGGTATCGACGAATGGAATCGTGCGGCGTTGAAAATTGAGGCCCTCGAATTGCGACAACAGACTGTTGCCGAGCATCTCGGCGGTGATCCCGGTGCGATCCGAGACAAAAAACACCGTGCGTGGC
>JALZAO010000265.1 GCA_030948305.1 Pseudomonadota bacterium | reverse complement strand
GGCATAGAGACTCCCGTCCGCGTCGTGCTTGATCGGCACCACGAAAGGGTGCGCCTGATAGCCATTGACGATGCGCCCGACGATGTAGGCCGTCCGATTGCGGAAGAACAGGCTGGAAAGCACCTGGATCTGATGGTTCGCCTCGAGCCGCAACGGCCTTCCGAAACGCCGCCGGAACGCAGCCAGGATGTTGGCGAGGTCGCCGCGGAAATCCGCGAAGCGGCGCTCGAGCCGGAAGTCGAGGACGATGTCGATCAGCGCCTGGCGCAAGCCATGCTGCCGCGGATAGTACGAGCGATACGATGGCGGATCGGCATCGATGTGCTCGGTGGAGACCGCAGGCCGCACGAAAAGACAACGGTTGTGGAAATACGTGCGGTGAAGGATCTTGCAAGATACCGAGTTGAAGAACGTTTCCGCGCACTCGGGCTGCTTGTGGTCGATCAGGAGGGCGATGTAATGGCGCTTGACCTCGGCCCAGCGCGAATCATCGATGTTCGCGCAGCCAAAATCGAGCTCGAGGCGGGCAACCGTTTCCACGACCCGGCGATCGTAGAAGTCGATTCGGTCGCCGGAGACGTGACCGATCGCCAGCCAGTTGCCGGCTTCGAAATAGTTCTTTGCCAGCCGCGCGCAATCGCGGAACAGCTCGTAATGGCGGTTGAACCCGTCGAGGGTCGCCTGGGCGATGGCAGCTAAGGTCGCGGGGGGGTGCGAGGGGCTAATTCTTCGTGCCCTCGTCCTGGGCTTTGATGTCGGCGCCAAACTTGTTGAACTCTTCGACCGCTCCGTTGACCGCCGCGGCGGCCGCGTTCAGGAGGAGCTTGGTCTCGTCGACATACTTCTGGATGCACGCGCCGTAAGCGACATACTCCTTGTTGAAGGCGGTGAACTTCTGGTTCGAAGCAGACTTGCCAGGGTATTCCGGCTTGACGCACTTATGCGGCGGTATGACCACGGGCGCGGTGACGGGCGCAGCTTGGGCGTGAACACCGGCGGCGGCTACGGCAAGCGAAGCAGCGACCGACGCGGCGAGAAACAGGCGGCAGATCATCGAGGGCCTCGCGGGCGGAAGGCAAAGGACGCATTTTAGCGTGAAACAAACCATCGCCGATGCGCTGGGCAAGCGTCGGAAGCCTACTGCACAACCCGTTGCCCCCACACCCGAACGTCAAGGCAGGAGGCGAGGATCAGGAGACGATCTTGACCTGGTCGCGGCGGATCTGCGGACAGCTAAGCCAGATTACGTCCACCTTGGATGTCTGGTTCAGCGACCGCGCCTGGATGCGTGCCATCTGCTCCTTGTCGCACACCATCCGCGAACCGTTGTCGGCGACTTGCGTCGGCAACGACGAACAACCCGCGACCAGCAAGGCCCCGCCCAAAGCAAGGATCAGCTTCATGGCTGTTCCTCCTTTCGCCATGACTATAGGCAAAAGGGTGCCCCGCTACAAGGCCGTTTGACCGGCGAGTGGAACAACGGGGCGTCGCGGGTCAGCCGCGGCTGCCTTGCGAATGGCTTCGTCGAGGTCCTGATACTCGGAACAGCTCCGGCCGCACAGTCTTTCCAGGGCCGCCAGATGCTCCTGGGCTTTGGGAATGTTCTTGGCGATGACGTACGCTTCGCCGAGATATTCGTGCGCGCCCTTGTGCTGGGGATCGAGCTTCAGCGCTTCCTCGTATTCAGCGAACGCTCGATCGAGGTCACCCGCGTTGCGATAGGCGTATCCCAGCCAGTTGTGCGTGTCGGCATTGAAGCGGTCCCATGCGACCGAGGTCTTGAATTGTCTGATCGCCCCTTTCCAATCCTGGCGTTCGATTGCCTTGACGCCGGCGTCGTATGCGGCGTCGTGACGGGCGTTGCCCTCAGCGCCGCCGCCGCTGCCACCGCCGCTACCGCCATCGCCACCGGCGGCCACTGCCAGGCCTGCTGCCCCGGCAACAAGTGCGACAGCGAGACATTGCCTCCATCGAGCCATACTCATTGCTCCACCGACGCGCCGCGCGCGCCTACCCTCCGGCAAACACCGAGGACAGCACAGTATTCCCAGCACCGGCGTCGCTCCGCGTCCAAGCGGACGCCGCGCTTCCGGCGAGCGCAGCCGACCGCGCAACAAGGATCGGCATCAACGCCGGCTCGATTCGGGTCAAAGCTCGCGCGCGCCGAAGGTGTCGCAACGGCGCATGTCGCCGCTGTCGAGCCCGGCCTTGAACCAGCGCACACGCTGGGCCGAGCTGCCGTGCGTAAACGATTCCGGAACGACGTAGCCGCGCGACCGCTGCTGCAACCGGTCGTCGCCGACCGCGCTTGCCGCGGCAATGCCCGATTCGACATCCTTGGCATCGATCAGGCCGCGCTGCTGCGCGGAGTGGCCCCAGATCCCGGCGAAGCAGTCGGCTTGAAGCTCCTGGCGGACCGACAGATCGTTGCGCGCCCTGTCCGAGGCTCCCTCGGCTTTCTGCTGCACCTGCGCCATCAATCCCAGTTGATTCTGCACGTGGTGTCCGACTTCATGTGCGATGACATAGGCGCGGGCGAAGTCGCCCGGTGCGCCGAAGCGCTTCGAAAGCTGCTGGAAAAACTCGAGGTCGAGATATACCTTTCGGTCGCCCGGGCAATAAAACGGGCCCGTCGCCGCGCTGGCGAGGCCGCACGCCGACCCCACTTGGCCGCGGAACAGATCCAGCTTTGGCGGTTGGTAGCGTTTCCCGCTTTGCTGGAAAGCGGCGGTCCAGACATCTTCGGTGTCGCCGAGGACGCGGGCAACGAATTCCTTCTGCTCGTCGCGCGGCGAGGCGGTGCCGGGCGGGCCGGAAGGCGTGGGAGCCTGGGTTTGCGTTTGCGTTGGTGCGCCGCTATCGGTGAGAAGCTGCAGGATGTCGAGCGGGTTCTTGCCCAGCAACAGGCTGATGACGATCACCACGATGACACCGCCGATCCCCAGGTGCATGCCACCGATTCCGGACGATCCTCCGCCGGTGCTTTCCTCGACATTGTCGCTACGACGGAAATCCTGCCAGCGCATTTGGGCCTCCTTGGATGTTGTGCATTTTACAACTTAACCCAGCTCGTCGATCGATCGCGGCCAGCTCGATTTGAGCAAGCGCGACAATGCGCGGTCCGCGAGGATCGTGCCGCTGGTTTGGCAGCGTGCGCAGTAGTTGGTTTCGTTTTCCGCGTAAACGATCCGCTGCACCGGCGCGCCGCAGTCAGGGCACGGTTGGCCGAAGCGGCCGTGCACGGC
>JALZAO010000019.1:1339-11668 GCA_030948305.1 Pseudomonadota bacterium | reverse complement strand
CCCAGGGCTTCAAGCCCAAGCACGTGGAGATGCTCGTCGAGCGCTGGCTCGCCGAGCAGCTCGCCCCGGGGACCATCAAGAACCGCATGAGCCATCTGCGCTGGCTGGCGCAGAAGATCGGCAAGGAGAACATCGTCGAGCGCACCAATGCCGCTTACGGCATTCCGGACAGGGTGTACGTCACCAACGTCTCCAAAGCCAAGGAGCTCGATATGAATCAGCTCGCGCAAATCCGCACCCCGCATGCACGCATCTCGCTGCGCCTGCAGGCCGCGTTCGGCCTGCGCCGGGAAGCATCGATCAAGATCGTCCCTGCGCGCGCGGATCGGGGTGATTGCCTGGTGCTCAAGGCTTCGTGGAACAAGGGCGGGCGGGAGATCGTGGTTCCCATCCGCACCCCCGAACAGCGGCAGCTCCTCGATGAGGCGAAGGCGCTCGCCAAGGGCAAGAGCCTGGTGGCACCCGGATACAAGACCTACTACGCCTATCTCAAGCATTTCCGCTACGAGTGCGAGCGGGTCGGCATTCACGGCGTGCACGGCCATCGCCATTGCTACGCGCAGCGGCGATACCACGAGCTCACCGGTTGGCAATGCCCCGCGCGGGGCGGCCCGACGTCGAAGCAGCTCACCAGGCAGCAGAAGGAGCGCGATCGCGAAGCGCGCGAGCTCATCAGTCACGAGATGGGGCACGGTCGCGAAGCGATTACCGCGGTTTACTTAGGCCGCTAGCGTGCTAGCGGCCGCCATCGCTAGGGCCTTATTGACTCGGATTACGCGACGGGCTGACCTAACGTCATGAGCGCAGCGACACCGGATATTCGCGACAGACCGCCTGCGGCCGTGCTGATGCCCGCTCGGTATGTGCGCGTTCATCTGTTCGAGGCGCTGACCGGTTACAGTGCAAAGGCCGTCGAGCGTAAGATCGCATCCGGTACATGGATGGAGGGGCGCGAGTTCAAGCGAGCGCCCGACGGCCACGTCCTTATCGACATGAAAGGATACGAGCAATGGGTCGAAAAGCGATTTCCGGCGGGGTGACAAATTTTCGCGGCAAGTGCCGTGTCGATTTCAAGTACGAAGGCCAACGGTATCAGCCGATGCTCGATCTGGAGTACAACGCGCGCAACGTCCGCGCTACCCAGAACATGATGGAAATCGTGCGAGCGAAGATCGAGCACGGCGTGTTCGATCCGGCTGCATACTTCCCAGACTACGCTGGGCTCGAGCGCATGGCCGTCGCAACCACCAGTGCGAGCGCGAAAACCTTCGCCGACTACGCCGAACTCTGGCAAGCCTCAATTAGCGAGAAAGCTGCTGCCACGCGTGAGGACTACCGCAAGATTCTCAATCGCGTATGGTTGCCGGCGCTTCGCGATCGGCCGATCGCGTCGATACGCTACAGCGATCTGTTGGCCGTCTTGTCCGACTATCCAGCGATGACCGGCAAGACGCGCAACAACAACCTGATCCCGCTTCGCGGCGTTTTCGCGCTAGCAAAGAAAGATCACGCCATCAACGACGATCCGGCGGCTGAGCTAGAGAACTCGAAGGTTCAGGTACCCGAGCCCGATCCATTCGAGCTGTACGAGGTTGAGCAGATTCTCGCCGACCTGGCCGCACACACGCCGGCGCCGGTCGTGAACTACTTTACTGCTGCATTTTTCACTGGCATCCGGCCATCCGAATTGATCGCAATTCGGTGGGCAGACGTCGACTTCAATCGCCGCGCCGTGCGTGTCCAGCGGGCGATCGTGCGTGGGAAGGCGAAGGCGACCACGAAGACGAACACGGTGCGCGACGTCGATCTCAATGATCGAGCGCTAGCCGCTTTCGAAGCACAGCGGAAGCACACACAGCTTAAGGGCGGCCAGGTATTCAGCAATCCAGCGACCAATAAGCCGTGGGCCGACATTCAGATGCAGTGGGAAATCTGGAACCTGTCACTGCGTCGGTGCAAGCTGCGCTATCGAGTGCCATACCAGACACGGCACACGTATGCGACGCTCGCATTGCACCTCGCCGGAGCGCGTCCAGGATACGTTGCCAGACAACTCGGGCACGCCAACACTGGCATGCTGTTCAAGGTCTACTCCAAGTGGATCGACGGTGCGGACAATCAGCGCGAACGCGCGAAGCTCGATGCCGCATTTGTGCACGATTTGTGCACAGCGCGGAGGGGCGATTCAACAACTGCTTGATACAGCGAATTAATTCTGGCGGAGAGAGAGGGATTCGAACCCTCGATACACTTTTTGGGCGTATGCTCCCTTAGCAGGGGAGTGCCTTCGACCACTCGGCCATCTCTCCGGTCAAGCGCGCGATTGTACCTTTCGGCCTCCCGCGTCGTCAAAACCAATTTCATTGCGAAATCCGTAGCTTACGAATAGCTGATGCGAAGTTACGCACAGCTTGGATCGGCCAGATCCGCATCCTCTCACGCCACCTTGGGCGCTTGATCGAGCTCAAAGGCGCGATGCAGCACACGCACCGCCAACTCGAGATATTTTTCGTCGATCACCACCGAGGTCTTGATCTCCGACGTGGAGATCATCTGGATGTTGATACCTTCCTCGGCCAGGCTCTTGAACATCTTGGCGGCGATGCCGACGTGCGAGCGCATGCCGATGCCTACCAAAGACACCTTGCAGATCCTGTTGTCGCCGATGATTTCCCGCGCTACGAAACCTGTATTTTTTTCGTGCGCGAGAACGTCGAGCGCCTTTTGATACTCGCCGCGATTGACGGTGAAGGAAAAATCGGTGTGGCCCGAGGCGCCGATATTTTGCACGATCATGTCGACGTCGACGTTGGCCGCCGCGATCGGGCCGAGAATGGCGTACGCGATGCCGGGGCGATCTTCGACTCCCATCAGCGAAATCTTGGCTTCATCGCGATTGAACGCGATGCCCGATATGATGGCCTGTTCCATGGCGTCGTCTTCCTCGAACGTTATCAACGTGCCGCTTGACGTGCTATCGGGATCTTCGAATGACGACAGCACGCGCAACTTGACCTTGTACTTGCCCGCGAACTCCACCGACCGGATCTGCAGAACCTTCGATCCCAGGCTCGCCATCTCCAGCATTTCCTCGAAGGTGATTCGCTCCAGCCGACGCGCCTCGGGAACGATGCGGGGATCCGTAGTGTAGACGCCGTCGACGTCGGTGTAGATCTGACATTCGTCGGCCGACAGTGCTGCGGCGATCGCAACGCCGGAAGTATCGGAGCCGCCGCGCCCAAGCGTGGTGATATTCCCGTCTCCGTCGACGCCCTGGAACCCGGCGACGATGACGACAGTTCCCTCGGCAAGGTCGGCGCGTATTCGCTCCTCGTCGATCTTGAGAATGCGCGCCTTGGTGAAGGCGCTGTCGGTGAGCACCTGCACCTGGCCGCCGGTGTAGCTCTTCGCCTTCACTCCGAGGTGATGCAGTGCAATCGCCAGCAAACCAATGGTTACCTGTTCGCCGGTCGCCGCGACCACATCGAGCTCGCGCGGATCCGGATTGGCCGAAAGGTCCTTCGCCAGCGCGAGCAGGCGATTGGTCTCGCCGCTCATGGCGGACGGAACGACGACCAGCTGGTGTCCTTCGCGGTGGAATCTGGCCACGCGCCGGGCGACGTTGCGGATGCGCTCGGTCGAACCCACCGATGTGCCCCCGTACTTCTGAACGATCAGTCCCATGGACGGTAGCGGGGGTGTATCACTGCGGATTCAGGATGCGAACGGCGGACAATCAGAGCGAGCGAAACGCCAGCGTGGCATTGGTGCCGCCGAAGCCGAAGGAATTGGACAGCGCGGCGCGGATTTTCATGTCGCGCGCGATATTCGGCACGAAATCGAGATCGCATTTGGGATCGCGATGGAACAGATTCGCCGTGGGCGGCGCGACCTGATCGCGTATCGCGAGCACCGTGAAGACCGCTTCGATGCCGCCTGCGGCGCCAAGAAGGTGTCCGGTCATGGACTTGGTCGAAGAAACCGCGAGCTTGGCAGCGTAATCGCCGAAGCAGCGCTTGACGGCGACGCATTCCGCAATGTCGCCGATCTGCGTCGAGGTGCCATGTGCATTGATATAGTCGATATCCGTTGCATTGAGGCCGCCGTTCTTCAGCGCGTTGGCCATGCTCCGCGCGGCGCCGGCCCCGTCTTCCGGCGGTGCGGTGATGTGGTAAGCATCGGCCGACATGCCGTATCCGGCCAGCTCGCAATAGATTCGGACTCCTCGCGCCCTGGCGTGTTCCAGCTCCTCCAGGACGAGCACTCCGGCCCCCTCGCCCAGCACGAATCCGTCGCGGTCGATGTCCCATGGGCGACTCGCCGTCGCGGGATCGTCATTGCGATGCGACAGTGCGCGCGCGGCGCAAAAGCCGCCAATGCCCAACGGGCTGACGGTCGCTTCCGCGCCGCCGGCAATCATGATGTCCGCGTCGCCATATTCGATGATGCGCGACCCCTCGCCGAGGCTGTGATTCGCGGTCGAGCAGGCGCTGACCGTCGCCAGATTCGGGCCCTTGAAGCCATACTGAATCGACACCAGGCCGGCGATCATGTTGATGATCGAGCCGGGAACGAAGAACGGTGAAATTTTGCGCGGCCCGGCTTGCAGATATGCGCGGCACGTATCCTCGATCATCGGCAAACCGCCGATACCGGAGCCAATGCAGACACCGACGCGCTCGTGGTCGCCACGGTAACTCTCCAGACAGGCGTCGCGAACGGCCTCCATGGTCGCGACTTGGCCGTAGTGCACGAAGGTGTCGTAGCGACGCGCGTCCTTGCCGGAGAGATAATGCGTGACGTCGAAGTCCTTCACCTCACCGGCGATCCGCGACGGAAAGGCGCTAGCGTCGAAGCGCGTGATGGTGCCAATGCCGGAGCGCCCGGCGAGTATGTTCGCCCAAGCGGCTGACACGCCGATCCCGACGGGGGACACGATGCCCATCCCGGTTACGACAACGCGGCGTCTGGACATGGTGTTTGCCACGAAGGACTAGCGAAGCGATGCGGCCGTTTTTCCGTCCTGCCGCCGACGGTGGCTTGCCGGCAGCGGGTCAGGATGACAGCGGTCGGGGCCGGAGGCGGGACAAGGCGGGAGGGCGACGTTATTTCTTGAGATGCGAACCGACGTAGTCGATTGCCTGCTGCACGGTGGTGATCTTCTCGGCGTCCTCGTCGGGAATCTCGGTCTCGAACTCCTCTTCCAGCGCCATGACGAGCTCGACCGTATCCAGCGAATCCGCACCGAGGTCGTCGACGAAAGACGACTCGTTCTTGATTTCAGCCTCGTTCACGCCCAACTGCTCGGCGACGATCTTCCTGACCCGTTGCTCTACGTTTTCCATGCTACTCCCCCCCTCGCGGGATCAGAACGCTCAAAAGGCGGTGATTTTACCAGAAGGGATGCGTTTGCCAAACGTCGCGGCTTACTTTCGCGCCTGCGGCATGCCGCGTCTCCTTCTAACGCCTACTGCATATACATGCCGCCGTTGACGTGCAATGTCGCGCCGGTGACATACGCCGCCTCGGGTGAGGCGAGATACGCGACGGCGTGCGCCACGTCCTGAGGAGACCCAAGACGTCCGAGCGGGATGCGCTCGATCAATTTCGCCCGCGCCGCATCATCCAGCGAGCGCGTCATGTCGGTGTCGATGAGGCCCGGCGCGACGCAATTCACCGTAATCTCGCGGCTGCCGACTTCCTGAGCCAGCGATTTGGTAAATCCTACAAGGGCTGCCTTTGCCGCGGAGTAGTTGGTTTGACCAGCATTGCCGCTGACACCGACGACCGAGCCGATGTTGATGATGCGGCCGTGCCGAGCCTTCATCATTCCGCGCAGAACAGCCTTGGACAGTCGGTACGCCGATTTGAGGTTGGTATCCAGGATCGCATCCCACTCGTCGTCCTTCATTCGCACCAGCAGGTTGTCGCGCGTGATGCCGGCGTTGTTGACCAGAATCGTTACCTCGCCCAGGCGTGCCTGAATATCGGCGATGGTCTCGCTGACGGATTGGGCGTCCGTAACATCGAGCTTCATGCCTTGGCCCTTGCGCTGTGCGGCTTGCAGGAATGTCGTGATGCTGGCCGCGCCTTCTTCCGTGGTCGCGGTGCCCACGACGGTTGCGCCGTCGCGCGCCAAGGTTTCGGCGATTGCCTTGCCGATACCCCGCGTAGCGCCGGTGATCAATGCCACATTACCGTCGAGCATCGCGCGCCTCCTGGGATGCAGTTGCGGTGATCGCGGCCGCGATCGCGTCGGCGTCATTGAGCGGCAATATTTCGACACCCGTGGCGATTCGCCGGGCTAGCCCCGTGAGGACGGTGCCGGGCCCACACTCGGCGATGTGCGTTACGCCCTGTTCCACGAACGCCTGTATCGTCCCAACCCATCGAACGGGGCTCGCCGCCTGTCGGGCCAGCGCCGTCCGAATGGCGTCGGGGGTCGCAGCGCGCGCTACGTCGACATTGTGCAGGACTGCAGGATGGGCGTCGCGCACCGTAACGCCGGCAAGGTAAGCGGCCAGCTTTTCCGCCGCCGGTCGCAGCAGCTTGCTGTGAAACGGCGCACTGACCGGCAACAGCAATCCGCGCTTGGCGCCTCTTGCCTTGGCGGCCACTATCGCGCGTTCGACGGCCTCCTTGTGCCCCGCGATCACAACCTGGCCGGGAGCGTTGAAGTTTACCGCTTCGACGCTTTGCGTCTGTGCCGCGTCGGCGCACGCCGCAACCACTCCTTCGTCGTCGAGTCCCATGATGGCGGCCATCGCGCCGACTCCCTGCGGAACCGCGTCCTGCATCGCCTGCGCTCGAAAACGCACCAACGGCAGTGCGTCCGCAAACGCGATCGCTCCCGCCGCGACCAGCGCCGCGTATTCGCCCAGGCTGTGCCCGGCCATCACCCAGGGTTCGGCGCCGCCTGCGGCAAGCCAAGCGCGGTAAACCGCGACGTCGGCGGCGAGCATCACCGGTTGCGTATTGACGGTCTGGTTCAGTACTTCAGCAGGGCCGTCCTGCACCAGCGCCCACAGGTCCTGCCCGAGTACCTGGCTCGCTTCGACAAAGGTCTCATGCACCACAGGATGCTCGACATAGGCTGACATCATGCCGACCGCCTGTGAGCCCTGCCCTGGAAATACTAGGCCAAGTTTCATCGTCGTCGATCAGCGTGATTCAAAAGCGCGCGATTCGGCGTCAACGCCAACGCAGGAGCACCGAGCCCCAGGTGAAGCCGCCCCCGACGCCTACCAGCATCACGTGATGCCCGGCCTGGATGCGGCCGTCGCGAACGGCAATGTCGAGCGCCAATGGAATCGATGCCGCCGACGTGTTCGCGTGCTCGGCGACCGTGCTTACCATCCGCTCCATCGGCAGGACGAGCTTTTTCATCGTCGCTTCCATGATCCGGCTGTTCGCCTGATGCGGGATCAGCCAGTCGATCGCGCTCGAAGGCAAATGGTTTGCGACAAGCGCTTCCCGCGCAACCTCGGCCAGCACCTTGACGGCGAACTTGAACACCGCGCCTCCGTCCATGTGCAGAAAAGGCGTGCCCTGGATTTTGCCGTTGGCGACACCGCCCGGTACAGAGAGGATATCGCGATAGCGGCCGTCGGCGTGCAGATGCGACGACAGTATCCCGGGCGCGTCTGATGGCGCGAGCACGACCGCGCCGGCGCCGTCGCCAAAGAGTACGCACGTTCCGCGATCGTTCCAATCGAGTATCCGCGAGTAGATTTCGGCGCCAACCACGAGCGCGTTCCTCACCGCGCCGCTCTTGATCATCAAATCGGCCATCGCCAGCGCGTAGACGAATCCGCTGCAGACGGCCTGAACGTCGAACGCCGGCCCGCCGCTCGCGCCGAGCTTGGCCTGCAAAATGCACGCGGTCGAAGGAAAGATCATGTCCGGCGTGGTGGTCGCGACGACAATCAGGTCGAGGTCGGCGGGCGCAACGCCCGCAACCGCCAGAGCCTTCTGCGATGCGGCCAGCGCCAGATCGCTGGTCTGCTCGCCCGGCGCCGCAATGTAGCGTTGACAAATCCCGGTGCGCGAGCGCACCCATTCATCGCTGGTGTCGATCCGACGCGCAAGCTCGGCGTTGGTCAGCACCTGTGCGGGCAGATAGCCGCCGGTGCCGGCAATCCTGCTATGCACCGCTCGAACTCGGAATGTCGAGTGCGACGACAGCCGGCACCGGCATCGCCGCGAGACGGTGCGCAATGCGCTCCAGCACGCCATGCGCCACTTCGGCGTAGGCCTTTTTGAGCGCGTAGCGGAAAGCAAGCACGTCCGCGTGGCCGTGGCTTTTGACGACCACGCCCTTCAATCCTATGAGCGTCGCCCCGTTGTAGCGCCGCGGGTCGACGCGCCGCTTGAACGCCGCGAGCACCGGCAGCGCGAACAAGCCGAGCAGCTTGCGCATCGGATTGCGCGTGAACTCCTCACGCAGGAAGTCCGCAAGCATCAAGGCCAATCCCTCCGAGGTCTTGAGCGCGACGTTGCCGACGAAGCCGTCGCAGACGATGACGTCGGTCGTCCCCTTGTAGATATCGTCGCCTTCGACGTTGCCGTAGAAATTGAGGTCGGAAGCCTTGAGCAGCTCCGCCGTCTGCTTGACCACGTCATTGCCTTTGATGTCTTCCTCGCCGATATTGAGCAAACCTACCGTCGGGCGCTCGATGCCGTCGACGGCGGCAACCAGCGCGCTGCCCATGACTGCGAACTGGACCAGTTGCTCGGCGGTGCAATTGACGTTTGCGCCAAGATCGAGCGCGGTGGTCACGCCTTTGCGGGTCGGGAGCTGCGACGCGATGGCCGGCCGGTCGATCCCCGGCAGGGTCTTGAGCACGAAACGCGAAATGGCCATCAACGCCCCCGTGTTGCCGGCCGACACGCACGCCTGGGCGCTGCCGTCCTTGACCAGATTGACCGCGATGCGCATCGATGAGTCTTTCTTGCCGCGCAGTGCGCTTGCCGGACCTTCGTGCATTTCGACGACCTCGGTCGCGGCACGGACGGATATCCTGTCTGCCGCGGTGGAGCGAACGGAGCTCAGCGCTTTGCGGATGTCCTCGTTACGACCGACGAGGATAACGTTCGCCTCCGGCGTTTCCTCGAGAAATCGGATCGACGCAAGAACGGTAACGGGCGGGCCGTGATCGCCACCCATCGCGTCGACGGCTATGCTGATGCGCATCGGTTCAGCGGCGACGCGTCATGAAGTCAATCGATCGCGCGCTGCTCAGTTGGCAAATAAGGCGACAGACGGGGCCCGCAGCGCACCGTGAACATTTACCGTGCGCCTGAGGCACGGAGCGGGACTACTCGTCAGCCTTGGTCTTGACGACCTTCTTGCCGCGGTAATATCCGCTAGGGCTGATGTGATGGCGCAGATGAATCTCGCCACTGACCGGCTCCACCGCAAGGGAAGGCTTGGGAAGAAAAGAGTGCGCGCGATGCATGCCGCGCTTTGACGGCGACTTCTTGTTTTGCTGGACAGCCATGTTTGTATCCTCAAGTGTTCAACCGGGCACGCTCGCACGCGCCTCTTAACTTCATGCCGCTGACCACGCGGCGTTGACTCCAGGCAGGTCACCTGGTCAGCGGGTCGTTTTTTTCAATTCCCCGAGCTGACCGAACGGGGAAACCCTGCTTTGGCTACTCTCCTGGCCGGCGACCATCGGGCTCGCAAGTTCGCATTTGCCATCCGCATGTCGCGGAGAAAAAGGCAGTGACAACAAGAGCTCGTCCTCGACCAGGGTCGACGGATCGAGATGCTCGGAGGCCAGGAGGACTTCGATTTCGTCGACATCCCACCGCGTCAATTCCGCTTCACTGCGCGCAAGCAGCAATTCCGTGCTTTGGTCCACGATCGCCGCAAAAGGCTGCAGGCAGCGCTGACACACCAAAGGCACTGTACCCGTGAGCGTCAGCGTCAGCGCCGGACGCCCTTGCGCATCCCGGCCACCCACCAACCGCCACGCAAGCCGTGCCGCACCTGCATCGGCCGCCAGCCGATCGGCAACGCGCGGCAGATCCGCCGGATCGACAACGCCTTCGAGTGACTCGCCGGCGGCGGACAATTTAAGCGCGTCGAAGCGCATCGGACGTCCCGCAGTGGATTGCGCAAGGGACTGCGTTACGGTCGCCCCCGTCTTCGCAGCGGTTTCGCTGCGTCAGCGGGAGCAGCGGCGCGCAAAATAGCATCACGCGCGTCCGCAGCAGGATAAACGTTGCATAATAGCGAATAGGCCATTCGGTGTCAAAGAAAAGAGTGAAAACAATGACTTCGCGCGGCCCAATGACGCCGCGGCAGATCCCGCAGTGCTGATC
>JALZAO010000019.1:0-1329 GCA_030948305.1 Pseudomonadota bacterium | reverse complement strand
GTGCTGATCCTGGCGTCGTCGTCGAACTACCGCCGAGCGCTTCTGGAGCGGCTCGGCCTGCCATTCAGCGTCGTCGCGCCGGAGATCGACGAGGCAGTGCGCGACGGAGAGCTGCCCGCCACCACTTCGGTTCGCCTCGCCGAGGCCAAGGCGCGCGCGGTCGCGGCGCAACATCCGGAGGCGCTCATCATCGGCTGCGACCAGGTGGCCGCCTGCGACGGAATAGCCATCGGCAAGCCTCGCGATCGCGACGACGCGCTGGCGCAGTTAAGAACGATGCGCGGGCGAACCATCGTCTTTCACACGGCATTGGCATTGCTCAACGCACGCACCGACCGCTGTCAGCTCGCGTTAGTCGACGTTGCCAGCACCTTCCGCGTGCTTGGCGACGAACAGCTCGCGGCCTACGTCGATCGCGACCAGCCCTACGACTGCGCCGGCTCGGTCAAAATTGAGTGGCTCGGTATCGCGCTCTTCTCGTGCGTCGCCAGCGACGACCCGACGGCGCTGATCGGACTGCCCTTGATACGCCTGACCGACATGCTGATGGCCGAAGGCATGCAGATCCTTTGATCGCGCCTCGTCCTCTTCCGGGTCGCCTGTTTCTCATTCCGAACCTGCTGGGGGTCGTGCCGCCGGCGGAGGTACTGCCTCAGCGTACGATCGAAGTCGCCCGTGCCCTAAAGCATTTTGTGGTCGAAACGCCCAAGGCTGCTCGCCAATTCATCAAGTCCCTGCAATCGGAGCAGCCGATACAGTCGATCGATTTTGCAACGCTTGACGTCAACACGCTGCCGACGCGCGTGCCCCAATTACTGCAGCCCGCGCTCAAGGGAGAGGATCTGGGACTGCTTTCGGACGCCGGCTGTCCCGGAGTCGCCGACCCCGGCGCGCTCCTGATCGCGGCTGCTCATCGCGCCGGCATTCGCGTCGTGCCGCTGGTGGGTCCGTCGGCCGTGCTGCTGGCGCTCATGGCCGCCGGCATGAACGGCCAGCAGTTTGCGTTCCACGGTTACCTGCCGGTGGCCCCGGAGGCGCGCATCAAAGCCCTCAAGGCGCTCGACGATGCCGTTGCGCGGAGCGGTGTCACCCAGATCTACATCGAAACGCCGTATCGCAACGATGCGCTGCTCGCCGCAACATTGGCGGCGTGCCGGGCGACGACAGAGCTTTGCGTGGCGGCCGATTTGACCCTGCCGACCGAGCAGGTGATTCGACGGCCGATTGCGCAATGGCGCGACAGCTCGCGTACCGAACTCAGCCGCCGCCCCGCGATTTTCCTGCTTGGAGCGATCTAGGACGCAGAACTCCACCGGCCGTCCCCTATAG
>JALZAO010000264.1 GCA_030948305.1 Pseudomonadota bacterium | reverse complement strand
GTGCTTGCTCATCCGCACCACCGGCATGGTGAGCGTGGGCCTAAGCGGGATCTCGAAATGCTCGACCGCGGCAAAGCCAAATGCCGCGTACAGGGGCTGACCGGCAAGCGTCGCCACCAGTTCCATGGTCTTGAATCCGGCGTCGGCGGCCGCCCGCTCGCTATGGCGCATCAGGGCCGCGCCGATGCCGCGCCGCGCACACTCGGGACGTACGAAAAAGGCGCGGATTCGCGCCGGATCAAGCGCAGGGTCCAGCGCGCTTTCGGCCTCCGTGGTGTGCCCTGTGTCCGCGCCGAAAAGTGTCTTGCGCCGACTCCAGCCGCCGCAGCCGACGATGATCGGACCCTGCGCGGCGACGAAATAGGTGCCATCGTCGATGAGCTGCGTGTCGACCGCGAAAACCGATCCGACCGCGGCATCGATCTGCGCCGGTGAATACCACGGCGCAAGCAAGGTGCGCGCGGAGACCGCGATCAACGACTCGAGCTCGGCGACATCCTCGAGACGTGCCGGGCGCAGCGAGAATGTCATCGCAACAGCGTCGCGTCACGCGAGGATCGCCGCGGAACGTTCACCCGGCGGCGGGCGAGCCGCGATGCGAAAGCAGGCTGACGCCCAGGTGTCGCGCGAGACCGCGTCCGCCTTCCGCCATGACCTGATTATGGTTCCAGCGGAACGCAGGCTGCAGCAACGGAGCCAGAACATTCATCCACGGCTTGGTCGTAGCGACGCTCCAGTCATAGCGCACGCGGGTCGTCTCGCCCTCGGGTGTGAGACGCCAACGCCCGGTACCGCTCAAATCGCCGTCGGCGACGCCTTCGAGCGACAAAGGTCGCTCGACCCGCGTCACGCACATGGCAAAGGAAAGTCGATACGGCAGCTTACTCGACCACGTATAGCGCCGCAGTGCCCCGCAACCGTCGGCATCGCCTTTGGTCAGCTCTTCGATGTGATGCACATAGCGCCACCATCGCGGCCAATCCTCGACTGCGACGATGGCTTCCCAGACGCGATCGATCGGTGCATCGAGGTGCCAATGCGTAATCAGCGAATACCCGCTCATGATCCGAGCTCGCCAATCATGCGGGCATGCAAAACCATGCGACCGCCGATCCGCGTTGCATCTGCGTCACGTCGGACCGGCAGCGACACGGTTGGCGACTTCGACGAGATTCTGATCCGGATCGCGAAAATAGAACGACCGCAGCTTAGCCGTAGCGCCGGTACGCTCCACCGGGCCCAACAGGACGTGCACACCCTGTGCCTGAACATGAACGATACACTCGTCGAGCGGCAGCGAAGTAACGAAGCAAAAATCTGCCGAACCGGGGACAGGATGCTGCGCGTGGGGCGTGAATTCGCGGCCGGCAAGATGCAGGTTGATCTTCTGGCTGCCGAAAGCGACTGCCTTGCGCCCATCGCCGAACAAGACCGTCGTCATTCCCAGAACGCGCTCGTAAAAGGCGCAGGCCCGCTCGATGCTTGCCACGGTCAGAACAAAGTGATCGATGGCGTCGACGTGCATTATCGCGCCTTCATGTATTCCGATGTCCGGGCCGCGAGCCCGCCACGGAGAATTGATTATGCATCGGACTTCGCTGCGCTTGCATGCGGCTCATTCTTGTAGGCTCCCCGGACGTTCAATGCTGCCAGCGCGACTTGCAGCGCGATAAGCGCATAAGCGTGATCGTGCCAGGCCCAGACTATCCACAGTGCGTTGCTGAGCAGGAAGCACCAGAAGCCGAATTCGCGTCGGCGCTTCGCTTGCGATGCGATCAGCCACGCGGCGATGACCGTCACCAGCATCGCCGGCCATTGGAGCAGATCTAGATAATCCATGAGTCAGGAAATGAGGGTAGACAGATGCCGGGAAAGGTATTGGCTTCCTGTGATGAGTGCAAGTCAGGTCGATCTACTTGTGATGCATCGGCGCTCGCGTCGCGAACTGCTCGTCCTGCGGCGTGGCCGGGAGTTTGCCGGTCGCTTTTGCCTCGCGGATAACGCGCAAGAGCAGATCCAATCCCATCGGCGCGAGAGAGCGCTCCCAGAGCTCGCGCGCGGTTTCTCCCTTGCGCACGAAGCACCAGTCCTGAGCCGCGATAGCGCCCGCGTCCATCCGTTCCGCGAGGTGATAGATCGAGCCTCCGGCGACGGGATCGCCTTCCCGAATGGTCCATTCCACGGCGGCGATTCCGCGGTGGCGCGGCAGCAGCGAAGGGTGAAATCCGATGCCTCCCAGTCGCGAGCGCGCGAGCGCGTCGTTGGTGACGCGAGCATGACTGTGCGCGGCCACGATAAGATCGGTTCCATCGGCGATGGCCTCGGCGGGAACGATCGTCGGATCGTCGAGCACGACCACTTCCAGGCCTGCGGCCGCGGCCGCCACGCCGAGCCTGTCGTCGGCGGCGGGCACAATCACCCGCGCGATCTCGACGCCCTCCTTGAGCAGGCGCTCGAGCGCGGCCGCGCCAAAGAAACGCGAGCCGACAAGCGTCAGCTTCATCCTGGCCATCCCGGCTTGGGTCTCTGCCAAGCGACTTGGGTCACGACCGGTCGAGCAACAATCGGACTGTCGACTCTCACACCGCAGAGCGCTCTGTGTCTGCGACGCCACGCAAGCTGCGCAAGGCGCTGGTCGCGAGCCATGCGCCGATCACCGCGCCAACGCATGACACGATGTATTGACCGTAAATCCAGGCATAAACGTTCCACCCCAGCGAAGACGAAAAATGATGCTGGGTCAATGCGAAATTAGCCCCGCCATAGGCAAGGCCGACCGCCGCGGCCCACAACATCGCGCTCGTTGAACGCAAAACGGCGCCGAGCAGAGCGCCGAGAACAAGGGACCAGGCGAAGTCGAAGGCCCAGATCATGCTCAGCGTCCAGGTAATCGGCGACGCGAAGCTCCGGCTTTCGACGAAGGTGTCGAATACGCTGCGCAACGGCCAGACGATGAGGCCGGCGAAAATAATCAGCGCAACGGGAACAAAGATGTGACGACGACTGGGCATGGGCGGGAGTGGGCCGCGCTATTCGATCGCGGAGTGCGCTTTCTAGCGCACGAGCTCGATCGCCGCGAATCCGGCAGCGGCCACAGCGACGACCAGCGTGAGGCCGAAGATGATCGGGCGCGGGCCTACCTTACCCTCCGCGCGGCCCCGATTGGCGATCAGAAACGGGATCACGATCAGAATGGGAAGGAAATAAAAGAACCACATCGCATCTCCTCAAGCCGGGGTTGACGGTCGGCAACACGTTGCGAGACAACGGATTCGC
>JALZAO010000263.1 GCA_030948305.1 Pseudomonadota bacterium | reverse complement strand
GACCAATCGTGAATGACCCTGTGTCTTTGACTTTCTTCAGCGTGCCGGTCAGGTCCTGGGCGGAAACGGCGACAGCGACGCCGAACGCCAGCAGGACCACTACAATCCGGTGAAATGACTTCATTACTACCTCCCGTAAAATGAACTCGACGCTTGAGCCAGCGTCCGAAATGTTGCGTATTGCTCCTGCCGGGGGTGACCGGTCCGGTAGACCGTTTGGCGGGTGAGCAGCTTGGCGAGCTAGTGTAGCGATTGAGCGGGTCATTGTCTAATCGCAGGCTCTTTCTGACGCGCTCGATTTCACGTCGTAGATCGTGAGCTTGTTGGCGAGCGTGGCCAGCGTAACGCCCCGAGTTGAGGATCTGTAAAACATTTGATTTGTGGCTGCTAGCTCCCGCAACCGTGTCCCGCAACTGCGGCGTGGCGCCGGGTTGAGCTGCCCTATAATCGCTCCCATGCCTCTCGATGCAATCTTGCGTGTGTCGGAACTGCGCGCGGTAGAGGCGCGCGCAGCCGGCGCACCGCTGATGGAACGCGCGGGCCTTGCCGCCGCCGAGGTCGCGCGAAGGATGCTTGCCGTTCACTCGGCACGCGTGCTTGTCCTTGCCGGGCCTGGCAATAACGGCGGCGACGCATTCGTGGTCGCGCGCTGGCTCAAGTCCTGGTTTTTTGACGTCGCAGTCGCATTCTGCGGCGACGCCGCGGCACTTGCGCCCGACGCGGCCGCCGCACACCGATCTTGGCGCGACGCGGGGGGCACGACGGTGCGCGAATGGCCCGACGGGCCCTTCGGGCTGATTATCGACGGCCTGTTCGGAATCGGCCTTACGCGCGCGATCGAAGGTGTCGCGGCGCAATGGATAGCGCGTGCCAACGCGAGCTCACTGCCGCTTCTTGCGCTGGACATTCCAAGCGGCCTCGATGCGGACACCGGGATCGCGCGCTCGCCGGCCATTCGCGCCAGCGCGACGGCTACGTTCATCGCCCTCAAACCCGGCCTGCTGACCGGCGACGGCCCTGATCATTGCGGCACGATCAGCGTGCACGGACTTGAGCTCGACGCGCAGCACCTCATTGATGCGCGAGGCTCCATGCTCGCGTGGGCGACCCAGCGGATCGCATTGCCGGAAATTCTTCGGCGTACGGTGCGCAATGTTCACAAAGGTAGCTTCGGCACGCTCGGCATCGTCGGCGGCGGTGACGGCATGGTCGGCGCGGCGATCCTCGCGGGTCGCGCCGCGTTGCACCTGGGCGCCGGCAAAGTATGGCTCGGCTTAGCCGCTCGCACGCCTCCGGCGGTCGACTGGGTACAGCCTGAGCTGATGCTCCGTCCCGCGAAAGCGGTGCTCGATGCCGCGCCGCACGCGATGGTGATCGGCCCGGGTCTCGGCACGGGTGCTGAAGCTCGCGAATGCCTGGCGCTGGCGCTGCGCCTGCCGATACCGCTACTGATCGACGCCGATGCGCTCAACCTGATTGCCCGCGATGCCGCACTCGCCTCCGATGTCGTCGCGCGTGCGGCGCCGACCGTGTTGACGCCGCATCCGGCCGAAGCCGCGCGACTGTCCGGGACCACCGTGGAAGCCATACAGAGCGACCGCCTCGGCGCTGCTCTTTCGCTCTCGGCGGCGATGAACGCTGCAGTTGTCCTCAAGGGCGCGGGCAGCGTATTGGCCTATCGCGACGGACGCTTCGCCATCAACAGCAGCGGTAACGCGGCGCTGGCGAGCGCCGGCACGGGCGACGTGCTGGCTGGCATGATCGGCGCCCTGCTAGCGCAGGGAGTTCCGGTCGACCCGGCGCTCGCACTCGGGGTTTGCCTGCACGGCGCGGCAGCCGACACGCTCGTCTCCGAAGGCGTTGGCCCCCTCGGAGTGACCGCCTCGGAGCTTGCGCCCATCGCGGGGCGCTTGATCAATCAGCGGTAGATGCGATCTATGATGCTAGGGCAGCAGCAGCGTCGCCCCGGTTGTCTTGCGCGTTTCAAGATCTCGATGCGCCTGTGCCGCGTCCTTGAGCGCGTAGCTCTGCCTTGCCTCGCCGACGATCTTGCCGCCCTTGACCAGAGCAAGCATTTCGTCGGCCATCTTGAGCAGATCCTGCCGCGTTACCGCGTATCCGGCAATCGATGGCCGGGTCGCGAACAACGATCCTTTTTGCACGAGCAATCCGATGTCGAACGCTGCGATCGGCCCGGACGAGCTGCCGAAGCTCACGAACAGGCCGCGCGGCTTTAGACAGTCCAGCGACGCTGGAAAGGTATCCTTTCCGATCGAGTCGTAGACGACCGGGACGCCCTTACCTCCCGTGATCTCCTTGACTCGCTCGACGAAGTTCTCGCGCGTGTAGACGATGGTGTGTGCGCAGCCGTTGGCCTTCGCCAGCGCAGCTTTTTCGTCGGAGCCGACGGTGCCGATCAATGTCACGCCGAGCGCGCGGGCCCATTGGCACGCGATCAATCCCACCCCGCCGGCGGCGGCATGAAACAGAATCGTTTCGCCACCTTTCAGCGGGAAGGTCTGACGAAACAGATACTGGACCGTGAGGCCTTTCAACATCAGCGTCGCCGCGGACCGATCTGAAACGTCGTCCGGCAATTTCACCAGTTTGTCGGCCGGCATGACCCGCACTTCGGCGTACGAGCCCGGCGGGGCACCGCCGTAGGCGACACGATCCCCCTTGCTGATGTCGGTCACGCCGGGACCGACGGCCTCGACCACCCCGGCAGCTTCGACGCCAATGCCGGAGGGCAGCGGCAGTTTGTACAAGCCGCTGCGGTGATACGTGTCTATGTAGTTCAGTCCCACGGCGGTGTGCCGGACACGCGCCTCACCAGGGCCGGGTTCGCCGACGGCGACGCTCTCCCACTGCAGGACCTCAGGACCGCCGGTTTGATGAATACGAATCGCATTGGGCATCGATTGCTCCAAACTGAAACGAACGAAGAAGTTTAACGGACTTCCGGCGGCGGCGCCGATAGCCATAGTCACGACTGTGCCGCAGGATCACCGATCGCCTTCTATGGCGCCGAACTCCGCCGGCACGCGCGCGTAAAAGATGCTGATGCGCTCCTTTTTCAACAGCGCCAGCAATCCCTCTGCTTCCGCCTCCGTCACCACAAACTCGACCTCGACCGTCATGTCCGCGGCGAGCTCGAGGAAATGCTCCTCATGCAGAACGCCGTGGCGGCCAAAGCCCGCAATCGCGCGAAAGGCAGATCCACCGCGGATTCCCATCTTCTTGGCCTGCTCGAGCAGCCACTCGAACAGCGCGATGTGCCGG
>JALZAO010000262.1 GCA_030948305.1 Pseudomonadota bacterium | reverse complement strand
TAGCCGCGGAGCGTCGCCAGCCACTTCACTTCCTCAATCATCGTCGCCGCCTCTTGCTCGCTCACCGGGGCGAGGCGCAGTGCGTAGTCTTGGTAGAGCTCGGCGAGCATTCCTCCTGCGCCGACCAGCACCAGCGGACCCACCAGTGCGTCGTGGCGATAGCCGACAATGACCTCGGCGAGCCCGGCTTCCATGCGCTGCACGATGATCCCTTCGACGCGCGCAGCAGGTTGCGTCGCCGCAACCGAGGCGAGCAGGGCGCGCACTTGCTCATCGAACTCGCTGCGGCTGGAGATGTTCAACGCGATCCCACCCGCCTCGGTCTTGTGCGCGATATCGGACGAGAGAATTTTCGCCGCGACTGGATAGGCGAGCCGGTGCTCGTAGCGCGGCGCACGGGCGATTGCTGACTCGACCGACGGCACGCCCAAGACGGAGAAAAGCACGAGTGCCTGCGCTTCGTTGAGTCTGCCCTGGGACGGCAGCCCGCCGGGCCACTCGAAGCGCGATGCGGCTGCGGCCTGATCCGACACGCGGCGCGGTGCGCGCCAGGCGAACAAAGCGGCCAGCGCGTCAGCGCAGGACTCGGGGGTGCGAAACGCGGCGATACCGCGCTCCGCGAGGAGCGCGAGCGAGCGCTCGGCGTCGGGAGTGAGAAACGCGACAAGAGGCTTCGTCGTTATGGAGAAGCGCAAGATCGGCTCGATGGCAAGTTGCGGGTGAAACTGCGCAGACGAGCCGACAACCGCGAGTACCGCATCGCAGGCCGGCGAGTCCAGCAGCGCCTCAAGCACGTCCGCGTAACGCTGGTCTGTCGCAGCCATGGTCAGATCGATGATTGGCGAGTCGAGGTTGTGCACATCGAGCGCGGCCAGCCGCGCCCGCAACGATGCATCCGGCACCAGTGTCGCGAGCCCGTGCATGCCCATCCGGTCGACCACGCTCGCTGCGCCGCCACCGGTCGTTGTCACTACCGCAATGCGCGCGGCGCGCGACAGTCCGGGAGGACTCCGGCCGCAGAGGAGCGGCGCAATCTCGATCAGCGTTTCGAGCAGATCCACCCTGACGATGCCGCAATCGCGGAAATAAGCATCCACCGCCGCATCGGCTCCGGCGAGCGCACCGGTGTGCGAGCGCGCCAGCGCTTCGCCGAGACGCGAGCGGCCCAGCTTGTAAGCCACCACCGGTTTTCCCGCGGCGTGGGCTTTGCGCGCCGCGGCGGCAAGGCGCGCGCTGTCGCGGACCGTCTCGAGAAACAACAGGATGACCCGCGTGGCGGGGTCCTCCGCGAGCATATCCACAAGCTCGCCGACTCCCAGGTCGGCTTCGTTCCCGACCGAAATGAGCTTGGAAAATCCCAGCCCTCGAGAGGCGCCGCGCGAGAGCACCGTTCCGAGCATCGTGCCACTCTGCGATATTAAGCTGGTGGTGCCCGCAGGGAGCACATCGATCTCGAGCACCGCGTTGACCGTGAGCGGGACGCGGCCGGGAATGTTGATCACGCCCATGCTGTTCGGGCCGAGCAACCGCACCCCGAGCGCGCGAGCGCGCGCCAGCAACCGGGTTTGCCTCGCCGCGCCCTCGGCGCCGGCGTCGGCGAAGCCGCCGCTTAAGATCGTGACCACCGGGATGCCGCGCGCGCCGCACTCCTCGAGCGTATGCTCGACGGATTCGCCGGGTGTCATGACAAAGGCGTGATCGATCTCACCGGGCGCGTCGGCCAGGCTCGGCCAGGCGCGCTCGCCGAGCACTTCGCTCCGCGAGAGATTGATCGGCACGATGCGCCCCGTGTAGCCGTGCTTGCGCAGGAAGCGTAGGGGGCGGGCGGTGTGCTTCGCCGCGTCGCCGGATGCGCCGACGAGCGCGACGGCGCGGGGAGCAAAGAGCGCTTGCGCGAGATTCACGTCGAGAAATCGAGTTGCGCTTCACGTTCCAGGCGCCACAGCCGCGCGAGCAGCCCGCGCGCGCGTACCTCTCCGAGCACCGGGGAAGCGAGCTCGAGGTATTTGTGCTCGAGCTCGGCATCGGAGAGCGGCGCTTCCGGATCACCCTTGCGCGTGGGCTGCAGGTGCTCGCCGCGACGCCCGTCGCGCGACTCGATGGTGATGCGCGCTGCGCGCTGTCCCGGAAAAGCGGCATCCAGCTCGGGATCGATTGCCACGTCGATCCGCCGCATCAGCTCGCGCGTGACGGGATCTTCGAGCCGCGACGGCTCGAACGCGGCGAGACGCACGCTGCCGTGGGTCAGCGCCGAGGCGACCGTGTACTTGAGCGAAAAGCGCGCCTCGGCAGCGGTTCGCGGCGATTCATGGCGCGCCACATCGAGCGCCGCCTTGTAGGTGCCGATGCTCACCCGCTCGATGTCGGGCGCAAGCACGCGCATTTGCTCCTGTAGCGCCAGCGCGCCGTCGATAGCGGCGAAGACATGGCCGCAACAGGCGTGGTTCTTGAACGTCATGCGGGTGATATGAAAATCCTCGCCGAGCGTCGCGAGCGCGCGCTCCCAGTCCGGGCCATCACCCTCACCCATGGCGCGCCCGTAGCCCGACTCGCCTTCCAGCACGTCTAGCGAACCCGTGACGCCTTCGCTCGCGGCGAGCGCTGCGGTGACGCCTGCTTCCGCGGCGCGCCCGGCATGCAGGGGTTTCGACATCGAGTCCATGCGGAACGCCTGCTGCAATCCGGCGGAGAAAGTGGCGACGGTGGCGAGCGCGTTCGCGAAGCGCGTTCTATCGAGACGAAGCAGTTCCGCCGCCGCGGCGCAGGCGCCGAAGCAGCCGATGGTGCCGGTGTTGTGCCAGTATTTGTAATGCGCGCGGCCCATCGCAGCGGCGATGCGCGTCGAGATCTCGTAGCCAACGATAACGGCGCGCAGAAACGCTTCCCCCGATGCGCCCCGGGCTTGAGCCAGAGCGAGTGCGGCGGCGATGGTCGGGGCACCGGGGTGGTAGATTCCGTCGCGGAAGATATCGTCCACCTCGACGGTATGCGCTGCCGAGCCGTTGATGAACGCAGCGGCTCTTACGGTCGCGTGGCTGCCCAACGCGAGTCGCGATTTACCCCGGTCGAGCTCCTCCGCGAAAGCACGTGCCAGCAGCGTCGCAGGAGGAACGACAGCGCCGGGCAGCAGCGCCGCGTACCAGTCGATCACTGCGCGTTTGGCGTGGTGCAGCACCCGTGGCGCGAGCGGTTCCGTGCGAAAGCTCTCAGCAAACCCGGCGAAGCGTTCCACCACGTACATTTAGTCGACCCTTGCCCCGGAGGCCTTGACGTAACGCTCCGG
>JALZAO010000261.1 GCA_030948305.1 Pseudomonadota bacterium | reverse complement strand
CTTCCGGCAGCAACCCCGCGACGTCTACGCCGTTCTCTGGTCCGCGGGAGGCGGTTTCGGCGACCCGCTGGAGCGCGACCCTTCGAGCGTGCGCGAAGACGTCATCGACAATCGCTCGGTGTCGGTGGCCTCGGCACGCGAGATCTACGGCGTCATGATTTCCGCCGACGGGGTGGTGGATGCGACGGCCACCCGCATGCTGCGCATCAGCCGGCGCGAAGCGAATCGGAAGAAAGATGGCGACGTCGTCCGCCTTGGCGGCGCGGTGCTCGCGCGCCTGACGGACAGTCTCGACCTGCGACGCGAAGGGGACGGCGTGCACGCCGCCTGCTGCCGGTGCGCCGCGGACCTGGGTCTCGCGCGCAACAGCTACAAGGACCGATGCGTGCGGCGCGATGCCGATATCGGTGCCGCCAATCCGAACATCGGCGATTACCGGCGTTACATCGACGATCGCCCGATGTTCAGGCAGTTCTTCTGCCCGGGCTGCGGATCGTTGATCGAAAACGAAGTCGCGCGCGAGAACGATCCGGTCCTGCACGACATCGAGTTGCATCTGCGCTGAGGCATCTTCCGTTGAGCCCGCCACGCACACCGCGCGAACGCGTTCCTTATTCGGCGATCGTCGATCGGCCGGCAATGGTTCTTCCCGGCGATGCGCGCATGATCGTGTGGACGATCGTAAACGTCGAGGACTGGGGCATCGAGCGGCCGATGCCGCGCACCGTGCTCTCGCCGCCGATGGGCCGGCCGCTCTCGCCCGACCTGCCGAACTGGGCCTGGCACGAGTACGGCATGCGCGTAGGTTTCTGGCGCCTCCTCGAATGCATGCAGAAATTCGGGGTGACGCCGACGCTCGCGATCAACGGCGTGGTGTGCCGCACCTATCCGCGCATCGCGCAGGCGGCAAGGGACGCGGGCTGGGAATTCATGGGCCACGGCTGGCTGCAGCAGCCCATGCACCAGGTCGAGGACCAGCGCGCGGCGATCCGCGAAACGGTGGACGCGATTCGCGCTTTCACCGGCAAGCCGCCGCGCGGCTGGGAAAGCCCCGGTTTGACCGAGACCTTCGACACCATCGACTACCTTGCGGAGGCGGGCATCGAATATGTCGCCGACTGGGTGCTCGACGACCAGCCGGTCTACATCGCGACCGCGCACGGCCCGGTGCTCTCCGTTCCGTACACCGTCGAGATCAACGACATCGCGATGATGGTCGTTCAGCATCACTCGGCCGAGGAGATGCTGCGCCGCGGCAGCGCCCAATTCGATCGCTTGTACGAGGAAAGCGCGGTGTCGCGCCGAGTCATGGCGATCAGCGTCCACCCTTATGTGTCCGGGGTTCCGCATCGCATCGCCTACCTCGAGCAGCTCTATCGCTACGTCCTGGCCAAGCCCGGCGTGTTGCACTGGACCGGCGAGCAGATCCTGGATTGGTATCGCGGCCAAGTACCGCCGCACGCGATGAGCGAAAGCGAGCGCCGAAGTTGATTGACAGCGCGGAAACCGCTGTGTAAGCATCGCCTACAACCCTAAGGAGGAGACAAAAATGAGCAAGTTCGCGAGGTGGTTCGCGGGTGCGTTTCTCGCTATCGCGCTCGCCTTCTCGGCGTACGCGCAGCAACCGTTGAAAATCGGTTTCGGCATGAGCCTCACCGGTCCGCTTGCCGGCAATGGCAAGGCGGCGTTGATCGCGATGCAGATCTGGGCCGAGGACGTCAATGCCAAGGGCGGGATTCTCGGCCGCAAGGTCGAGCTCGTGTTCTACGACGACCAAACAAATCCGTCGACGGTGCCGAGCATCTACGCGAAGCTCCTCGACGTCGATAAAGTGGACCTGCTGGTTTCGGGTTACGGCACGAATGTCATCGCCCCCGCCATGCCGATCGTGATGCAGCGGAACCTGGTCTTCATGGGACTGTTCGGCCTCAACGTCAACTCGAAATTCAACTACGATCGCTACTTCCAGATCATGCCAGCGGGACCTGAGCCGGCCATTGGCTGGACGCAAGGTTTTTTTGACACGGCGATGGCGCTCAACCCGAAGCCGCAGACCATCGCGGTCGTCGGTGCGGACGCCGAGTATCCGGCGATGGCGCTGGAGGGAGCGCGCGAGCAGGCCAAGCGGGCCGGTTTGAAAATGGTCTACGACAAGACCTATCCGCCCAACACGGTTGACTTCTCGCCGATCGTGCGTGCGATTCAGGCGACCAATCCCGATCTGGTTTTTGTCGCCTCGTATCCGCCGGATTCAGCCGGCATGGTGCGCGCGGCAAGCGAGGTTGGACTCAAGACCCGGATGTTCGGCGGCGGCTTGGTCGGCCCGCAATTCGCGGCGCTCAAGACACAACTCGGACCGCTGCTCAATGGCGTCGTCAACTACGAGACCTACGTGCCGGATATCGCCGGGAAGTTTCCCTTCCTGGGAGAGTTCCTCGCCAGATACCAGGAACGCGCCGTCAAGGAGGGCGTCGATCCGCTCGGGTTCTATCTACCGCCCTATTCATACGCGATGATGCAGGTGCTCGAGCAGGCGATCAAGGCAACCGGCGGGCTCGATCAGGCCAAGCTCTCCGACTACATGCACAAGACGGAGTTCGATACCTTCGTCGGCAAGGTTCGGTTCGCCAAGAACGGCGAATGGGCTCAGCCGCGGATGCTGACTGTGCAGTACCACGGCATCAGCGGCAACGATCTCGATCAGTGGAAAAAGCCGGGTCGCGTGACCGTGCTGGCGCCGGGCGAGTATAAGACCGGCGCGGTGATGGCGCCCTTCCAGGACAACAAGAAATAGCGTCGTAGGCCAGCGGGCATGGATTTCCCGACGGCGTTGGTGCTCAACGCCGTCATCGCCGGGCTGTTGCTCGGCGGCTTCTATGCCGCCGTCAGCGTCGGCATTTCGATCTCGTTCGGGATGCTCGACGTTGTCAACATCGCCCACCCGGCGTTCATCATCCTCGGCTCGTACATCGCCTACATTGTCAACGACCGGATGGGGTTCGACCCCATCGCGGTCTCGGTCGTGCTGTCGCCGCTGTTTTTCTTGCTGGGGATGGTTCTCTACCGCGTCTACTACCTGTGTTTCGAAAAACGCGGCCAGGAATCATTGCGCGGCCTCGCCTTCTTCTTCGGCATCCTGTTCATCACCGAAGTGGCGCTGGTGCTCATCTTCGGCGTCGACTACCGCATGGTGCAGACCGCTTATTCCGAGACGACCTTGAGGCTGGGGGTCGTGGACTTCCCCCTGCGCCTGGTGGTGCCGTTTCTCGTTTCGGTGACGATGGTGGTCGGCATACAAATATTC
>JALZAO010000260.1 GCA_030948305.1 Pseudomonadota bacterium | reverse complement strand
GCGGTCAACGACGCGATCGACGGCATCGAGCGCCGCATCGGGCCGCTCGATATCGTCGTCAACAATGCCGCGATCAATCGCCGTCAGCCGCTCGCCGATGTAAGCGACGCGCACTGGCGCGAGTTGATGGCGGCCAACCTCGATGCGCCGTTTTTTGTCGCGCGAGCGGTCATTCCCGGCATGAAGGCGCGTCGGCGCGGCAAGATCGTCAACATCTGCTCACTGGCGAGCGAAATCGGCCGTCCGAATATCGTTCCCTACGCAACGAGCAAGGGCGGCTTGCAGATGCTCACCCGCGCGCTCGCGGTCGAGCTCGCGCCTCACAACGTGCAAGTGAACGGCATCGCGCCGGGGTTCTTCAAGACCGACATGAATGCGGCGCTGATTGCCGACGCGGAATTCTCCGCCTGGGTCGCCCGGCGCACGCCCGCGGGACGCTGGGGCGAGCCGCCCGAAATCGCCGGTGCCGCGGTCTTTCTGGCGTCGAATGCGGCGGATTATGTGACCGGCCACATCCTGTTCGTCGATGGAGGCTTCAGCGTGGCGTATTAGTTTCCGCATCGGTGGGCGGGCGGCGCGCGGCCGACGTTTTGCCGATAGCGAGAAGCCCGCGCCTGCGGTATAATTTGCCGCTTCCGAGAGCGGGGAAGCCACCACTGGCCTCCCCGCTTCGCATATCTACCGTTCGCTCCGAGGAAATACGCCGTGTCTGCCGCCCATGTCCCCGCGATCCTCGCGCTCGCTGACGGGACAGTGTTCCGCGGCCGGGCCATCGGAGCGGAATCCGCGAGTGCCGGTGAGGTGGTGTTCAACACCGCCATGACCGGCTATCAGGAAATCCTGACCGACCCCTCTTACGCCGGACAGATCGTCACGCTGACCTACCCGCACATCGGCAACACCGGCGTCAATCCCGAGGACGTCGAGTCGAAGCGCATCTTCGCCGCGGGATTGGTGATCCGCGATTTGCCGTGCGTTGCGGCGAGCTGGCGCAAGATGCTCGATCTTTCTTCCTATCTGCGCGACGCAGGAATTGCCGGCATCGCCGACATCGACACCCGCCAATTGACGCGGATGCTGCGCGAACAAGGCGCCCAGAACGGCTGCCTCATGAGCGGTGCCGTCGACGACAAAAAAGCCATAGCGATCGCACGTGGAGCACCGTCGATGGCCGGGCTCGACTTGGCGAAAGTAGTGAGTTGCACCGCGCCGTACGACTGGACAGGCAGCACGTGGGCGCTGGGAGAGGGCTATCGCGCGCAGCGGCCGTCGCGATTCCATGTCGTCGCCTACGATTTCGGCATCAAGCACAACATCCTGCGCATGCTCGCCGAGCGCGAATGCCGCCTGACCGTGGTGCCGGCGAAGACGACTGCGCGCGAGGCGCTGGAATTGAAACCCGACGGCGTGTTTCTATCCAATGGGCCCGGCGATCCCGAGCCGTGCGATTACGCGATCGATGCCATTCGCGCTTTCCTCAAGGCCGGCACGCCGACCTTCGGCATCTGCCTCGGGCATCAGCTTCTCGGCCTTGCCACCGGCGCCCGAACCGTGAAGATGAAGTTCGGCCATCACGGCGCCAACCATCCGGTGCTCGACAAGGACACCGGGCAGGTCCTGATCACCAGTCAGAACCACGGCTTCGCGGTCGACATGGCGACGCTTGCCGCCAACGTGCGCGTGACGCACGTGTCGCTGTTCGACGGCAGCCTGCAGGGAATCGCGCTTACCGACAAGCCGGCGTTCAGCTTTCAGGGGCACCCCGAGGCTAGCCCCGGTCCGCACGATCTCGCCTACTTGTTCGATCGGTTCGTGGCCATGATGGAGCGGCCCGCGCTGAAGGAGATCGCATGAGCACCATCGAGCTCTACGGTTGCCGCGGATGCGGCTCGGCAGTGGTCGAGGCGCTGCTCGAGCGCGCCGGCCTCGAGTTCGTCTACCACGAGGTGAAGCTCTCGCAGCCGGGGCCCGCCACCGCGGCTTTAAAGTCGCTCAATCCGTTGACGCAGGTGCCGACGCTCAAGCTTGCCGACGGCACCGTCGTGACCGAGAGCGCGGCGATCATCGTCATGCTCGACGAGCGCTATCCCGCCGCGCGCATCCTGCCGGCGGCCGGCGCCCCGCGCCGGGCGCTTGCGCTGCGCTGGATCGTTTTCATCGCCGGCAACATGTATCCGGCGATCAGCGTCGTCGATTTTCCCGAGCGATGGGTAAAGAGCAAGGTCGCGAGCGCCGAGCTCAAGGATGGCGCCGTCGAGCGCCTGAAGGCGTACTGGACCCTGCTCGAGCAGGCGCTGAAACCGGCGCCGTATCTTTTGGGCCGCGAAATGACCGCGCTCGACGTGTATGCCGCGATGCTGTCGCGCTGGGAGCCGGGGCGCGCGTGGGTCGACGAGCATTGTCGACAGGTCGCGTCCGCGCTCGCGCTGGCCGAGCAGGATCCAATCGTCGCGCGTGTCTGGGAGCGCAACTTCAAGCGCTGAATCATGCCCCGACGCACCGATATCGAATCGATCCTCATCATCGGCGCCGGCCCGATCATCATCGGGCAGGCGTGCGAGTTCGACTATTCGGGCGCGCAGGCGTGCAAGGCGCTGCGCGAGGAAGGCTATAGGGTCATCCTGGTCAATTCCAATCCGGCGACGATCATGACCGATCCGGACATGGCCGACGCGACCTACATCGAGCCGATCACATGGACCATGGTCGCCAAGATCATCGAGCGCGAACGCCCGGACGCGCTGCTGCCGACGATGGGCGGCCAGACCGCGCTCAACTGCGCGCTCGACCTGGCGCGCGAGGGCGTGCTGAACAAATTCGACGTAGAGCTGATCGGCGCGTCGAAAAGAGCCATCGACAAGGCCGAGGACCGCGAGAAATTCAAGGCGGCGATGACCCGCATCGGGCTCGCCTCGGCGCGCTCCGGCATCGCGCACAATCTCGAGCAGGCGCTGGAGGTGCAGGGCGACATCGGCTTTCCGGCGGTGATACGGCCGTCGTTCACGTTGGGCGGCACCGGCGGCGGCATCGCCTACAACAAGGACGAGTTCGTCGAGATGTGCAAGCGCGGCCTCGATTCATCGCCCACGCGCGAGCTTCTGATCGAGGAATCGCTCCTCGGCTGGAAAGAGTTCGAGATGGAAGTGGTGCGCGACAAGAAGGACAACTGCATCATCGTCTGCTCGATCGAGAACGTGGACCCGATGGGCGTGCATACCGGCGACTCGATCACCGTCGCGCCGGCCCAGACGCTCACCGACAAGGAATATCAGATCATGCGCAACGCGTCGATCGCGGTCCTGCGCGAGATCGGCGTCGATACC
>JALZAO010000259.1 GCA_030948305.1 Pseudomonadota bacterium | reverse complement strand
AGCGAGGATATCGGCCTCGCCGACCCTCGCGCGCTTCAGATCACGCTCGACGCAGTGGCGACCTTCGAGCGTCTGGGCACGCCCGAGGGAGAGCTCGCGCTGGCCGAGGCGATCATCTATCTCGCCTGCGCGGCAAAGAGCAACGCGGTGTACGTCGCCTACAACGCCGCCCGCGCGTTCATCGCCAACGACGGCTCGCGGCCGGTGCCGCTTCGCCTGCGCAACGCGCCGACGCGACTGATGAAGAATCTCGGTTACGGCAAGGACTACCGCTACGCGCACAACGAGGAGGACGCCTACGCCGCGGGCGAGCACTATTTCCCCGACGGCATGGCAGCAGCGCAATGGTACCTGCCCACCGAGCGCGGGCTCGAGGCGAAGATCGGCGAGAGGCTTGCCGCGCTCCGCAATCGCGACGCGAGGGCGCGATCCAAGGACGACGACAAGTCTTAGTGCGCTGATCTTCTCGGGCAAGCGTTTGCTAGAATCGGCCGATGCTCGATATTCAGCTTCTGCGCAACGATCCGGCGGCCGCCGCGGCACGCCTGAAGACACGCGGCTACGTGCTCGACGTGGCGCGATTCGAGTCAACCGAAGCGCGTCGCAAGTCGGTTCAGACGCGAACCCAGGAGCTGCAGGCGAGGCGCAACACTGCCTCGAAGGAAATCGGCGCCGCCAAGGGGCGCGGCGAGGATGCGCAAGCCCTGATGGCCCAAGTCGCGGATCTCGGCGAGGAGCTCAAGTCGCTCGAATCGGAGCTCAGCGCCATTCAGTCCGACCTGCGAGAATGGCTGCTCGCCATGCCGAACCTCCCGCACGCCAGTGTGCCGATCGGCGCGTCGGAAGCGCAAAACGTCGAGCTGCGCCGCGTGGGCACGCCGCAGGAGTTCGGCTTCGAAGTGCACGACCACGTCGATGTCGGCGCGGCGGTCGGCGGCCTCGAGTTCGAGATGGCGGCCAGGCTTTCCGGGTCCCGTTTCCATACGCTGCGCGGAAGCGTCGCGCGCCTCCACCGCGCGCTGACGCAGTGGATGCTCGACCTTCATTCGACCGAACATGGCTACATCGAGTGTTACGTGCCGTATATCGTCAATCGCGCGGCGGCGACGGGCACCGGCCAGCTGCCGAAATTCGAGGATGACCTGTTCTGGGTGACCAAGGGTGGAGCGCCGGACGAAGAGCGAATGTATCTGATCCCGACCGCCGAGGTTCCGCTGACGAACCTTGTGCGCGACCAGATCCTGTCCGCCGACACGCTGCCGCTCAAATTCACCGCGCATACGCCGTGCTTTCGCTCCGAAGCGGGCAGCTACGGCAAGGACACCCGCGGAATGTTCCGCGTCCACCAATACGACAAGGTCGAGCTGGTGCAGATCGTTCGTCCCGACGACTCCTACGAGGCACTCGAAGAACTCGTCGCTCATGCTGAATCGGTTCTGCAAAAACTCGAGCTGCCGTACCGGGTGGTGCTGCTGTGCACCGGCGACACCGGCTTTGGGTCGGCCAAGACCTACGACCTCGAAGTCTGGTTGCCGGGACAAGGCAAGTACCGGGAAATCTCTTCGTGCTCGAATTTCGAGGCCTTTCAGGCGCGTCGGATGCAGGCGCGATTTCGCGGCGCGCAGGGAAAGCCCGAGCTTGTCCACACGCTCAACGGCTCCGCGCTTGCGATTGGACGAACGCTGATTGCGATACTGGAAAATTATCAGCGCGCCGACGGAGGCGTCGATATCCCGTCCGTGCTGCAAGCTTACATGGGAGGCATGACCTTCATTCCCGCTATGCGGTGAGACAAGTCAGCAGCCGCGCAGTTCTCTGCTTCATCGGTTGCCCAGCGCAGGCTCCTCGCCGCGCACGGGAGGATTGTCGATCTCCGAGATCATGCGCAAGCGAGGTTTTAAAGACGGCTGCTGCACCAGCAGGATGTCGTAGTAAGCCCGAACTCGATCGACGAATGCTACCGGCATGCCGCCTCGCGCGTAGCCGAACTTCGCGTCCTCATAGTATTCGGGCAGGGCCAGCAGCGGCAGAGTCTTCTTGACCGCCGACCACGCGTCCGGATTGAGTTTTTGCTTTTGCGCCAGTATCCGCGCGTCCTCCAGGTGTGCGATACCGATGTTGTACGCCGCCAGCGCGAGCCAGGTGCGATCGGGCTCCTGAATGCGTGCCGGAAGCTTGTCCTTGAGGAAGCCGACGTAGCGTGCGCCGGCGGAAATGCTCGCCTGAGGATCGAGACGATCGACGGCACCGAGATAGCGCGCGGTTTCCTCGGTCAGCTGCATCAGGCCCCGGACGCCGGTCTCGCTGGTCGCCTGCACATCCCACTGCGACTCCTGATAGGAGATCGCCGCGAGGAGACGCCACTCGACCCCGGTCTCATCCTGGGCGCGCTCGAAATTTTCCCTGAATTGCGGCAGCAAAGACTTGAGCCGCTCCTGAAAGACTCCCGCATCCAGACGCGTCACCTGCCCGCGCGAGTAGTAGCGCTCGATCAATTTTGCCAGCGTGCCGTCGCGGCGGCAGCGGGCGAAAAAACTGTCGACCTGTTCGCGCAGCCGCGTCTCAACTTTGGGGAACGCCCAAGCCAATTCTTGCTTGCCGGCGACCATGAATGCGGTATCGAATGTAAGGTAGACACTGCGCGTCGCATTGGCATCGCTCGACGCAACGATGGCGTAGCTCAGCGTCCCATCCGACACCTGGCTGATCAGCGCTTCGGTCGACGGCAGCGCCAACGATTGCCAGCCCACCTCCGGATGCTCTTTGCGCACTTTAACCAATGCCGACTCAATGCCGCTGCCTTCGAGAATGCCGACGGTCTCGCCGGCGAGATCCTTCCAGGTTCCGGGCTTGAAGCCGTCGATGTTGTAGATCAGCACCGGCTCGATTGCGTAATAGGCCGACGAATATGCGAGCGCATCCCCGTCTGCGGCGGGCGAACGCGATGGTGGCCGATAAATCCCGCCGGCGCCGATCATCGCTCCGCCTGGCGCCTGGGCCAGCCGTTGCACCGGGTTGTTGGTGGCGATGATCCTGAGCGTCAGGCCGTGCTCAGCCGCGAACATGCGCGCCAGATCGTAGTCGAGGCCGGTGCCCTGGCTGTCCGTGCCGCCGAACCAGGTGACCGCTCCCTGGCGCAGGAACACGACCAGATCGTTACCGGGCGGAGAAGGAGGCGGGGACGGAAGCCGGGGCGGGGGCGGGGGCGAGGGACCGCACGCCGACAACGCGACCGAAGCAACCATGCAAGTTCGCAGAAGGCGTAGTTTGAGCAAACCGATCGCCTGCGTGATGCGCTGCCGACGATTATACCGACCGTCTCAAGCA
>JALZAO010000258.1 GCA_030948305.1 Pseudomonadota bacterium | reverse complement strand
CTTCCAGGAAACCGAGCAGCTGCCGATCTTCTCCAGGATCACCAAGTACCAGGCGCACGTCAACAACAAGGCGCGGATGGCGGAGCTGACGTCGCGCTCCTTCGATCGCGCGATGCTCGAGATGGGCCCGACGCAGCTCAACATTCCGCGCGATTACTTTTATGGCGACATCGAATGCGAGATACCGCGCCCGATGATCGTCGAACGCGGCGCGGGCGGCGAGCGAAGCCTGGACGCGGCGGCGGAATTGCTCGCCTCGGCGAAATTCCCGGTCATCCTTTGCGGCGGCGGCGTGGTCATGGGAGACGCGGAGCGCGAGGCGATCGAGCTTGCCGAGCTGTTACAGGCACCGGTGGCCAACAGCTACCTGCACAACGACTCGTTCCCTGCCCGCCACGCGCTATGGTGCGGGCCGCTCGGCTACCAGGGCTCGAAGGCGGCGATGAAACTGATCAGCAAGGCCGACGTGGTGCTGGCGCTTGGCACGCGGCTGGGGCCGTTCGGTACGCTGCCGCAGCATGGGCTGGAGCACTGGCCGAAGAACGCCAAGATCATCCAGATCGATGCCGATGCGAGGATGCTGGGGCTGGTGAAAACGGCCACGGTCGGCATTTGCGGCGATGCGAAAGCGGCCGCGAGAGCATTGATATCGCGCCTTGCCGGTAAGTCGCTGGCGTGTCATGCGAACAAGGACGCGCGCCTCGCCGACATCCGTTCCGAGCAAGCCGCGTGGAAGGCCGAGCTCGATGGATGGGCGCACGAAAAGGACGCGTGGTCGCTCGAAGTGGCCAAGGGCTCGAGCTACATGCACCCGCGGCAGATGCTGCGCGAGCTCGAGCGGGCGATGCCGGACGGCGCCATGGTTTCCACCGACATCGGCAACATCTGCTCGATCTCGAATTCGTACTTGCGCTTCAACCGCCCGCGAAGCATGTTCGCGGCAATGAGCTTCGGCAATTGCGGTTACGCGTTTCCGACCATCATCGGCGCCAAGGTCGCCGCGCCTGACCGGCCGGCCATCGCCTACGTCGGTGACGGCGCGTGGGGCATGAGCTTCGGCGAGCTCCAGACCTGCGTGCGCGAGGACATCTCCGTCACCGCGGTCGTCTTCAACAACGGGCAGTGGGGCGCGGAAAAAAAGAACCATGTCGATTTCTACGACAATCGCTTTGTCGGCGTGAATCTCGACAAGCAACCGTCGTGGGCCGCGGTGGCCAAGGCCATGGGCGCGGAGGGGGTGCGCATCGAAAACTTGAGCGACGTGGGGCCTGCCCTGGCCGCTGCCGCCAAAGCGCAGGCTGAGGGCAAGACCACGGTGCTGGAAATGATGGTCACGCGCGAGCTCGGCGATCCGTTCCGGCGCGATGCGCTGGCGCTGCCGGTGCGTCATCTGGATAAATACAAATCGACCGCCGCGAAGCGCTGACAATTCACCGTGCCGCTGATCGCGAAAATGCCGCCGGACAAACGGGTGCGTACGCCGATGGCCAACAGATCATTTCTCGACTGCGGGAGTAGACACCGATGGCCCTGAACGCGCCCAGACTCGCGCTGCGGCGCGCCGTGTTGCCGCTGTTGTCGGTGTTGGTTATGGCAGCGCTCTGCGCACCGCCATTGCATGCGCAAGATTATCCGACCAAGCCGATCCGCATGATCGTGCCCTATCCCCCGGCGGGCGGCACCGACATCGTCGCGCGCACGATATCGGAGCCGCTGTCGAAGGAGCTCGGCCAGCCGATCATCGTCGACAACCGCGGCGGCGCGGCCGGCAACATCGGCACCGATCTCGCCGCCAAGTCTCCCCCCGACGGCTACACCATGCTGTTCACGCTGTCGTCGCACACCATCAACCCAAAGCTCTACGACAAGCTGCCGTTCGACGTCGAAAAAGACTTCATCCCGGTTTCGCTGGCGGCGTTCATCCCGCAGATCCTGGTCGCGCATCCGTCGGTGCCGGCGAACAACATCAAGGAGCTGATCGCGCTCGCCAAGTCGCAGCCCGGAAAGCTCAACTACGCATCCGTCGGCACGGGCTCTCCCGGCCACATCGCGGGCGAGCTGTTCAAGCTCAAGACGGGAGTCGACATGGTCCACGTTCCCTACAAGGGAGGCGGGCCGGCGGTGACCGACACGCTCGGCGGTCAGGTGCAGCTCTTATTCGTCTCGATGCCGGCGGCACTGCAGTACGTCAGGGCGGGCAGGTTGAAGGCTCTCGCCGTGACCAGCGACAAGCGCAGCGCCGCGGCACCGGATGTTCCGACCATAGCCGAGTCGGGCGTTCCGGATTGCGTCGTCAACTCCTGGTACGGCGCGCTGGTGCCGACGAAGACATCGCCAGCGATCGTTTCCAAACTCCAGGCGACCTTCGCCAAGGTGCTGCAAATGCCCGAGGTCAAGGAGCGACTTTTCGCTCAGGGCGCGGAAGCGTCCTTCTCGACCTCGGCCGAATTCGAGCGGCTGATCCGCGACGAGCTCAAACAGTGGGAGTTCGTCATTCGAGAAGCCAGGATAAAACCCGAATGAGCGATTAGCATGGGCGGCAAGGACCGGCTCGACCTGCACGATGAGACAGTGCGCGCGGTTGGCGCAATCGTCGACCGCGCCCGTATTGCGCAGCGTGCGGTCGACCGCTGGACTCAAGAACAGGCCGACCAAGCCGTTACCGCGGCAGGGTGGGCGATCGTCCATCCGGAGCACAATCGCCTGCTTGCCGAGACCGCGGTGCGCGACACGGGCCTGGGCAACGTTGCCGACAAGATGGCCAAGAACCGACGCAAGACGATCGGCCTACTCGACGATTTGCGCAACTCGAAGTCGGTCGGCGTGATCGCCGAATTGCCGGAGCTGGGCCTGACCGAAATTGCGCGACCGGTGGGCGTCGTCGCAGCGGTCACGCCGTCGACCAATCCGGGCGCCACGCCGGCCAACAACATCATCAACGCGCTCAAGGGTCGAAATGCGATCGTCCTCGCGCCGTCTCCCAAGGGCCATTCCACGGCCAAGCTGCTGCTCGAGTACATGCACGCCGAGCTCGATCGTATCGGCGCGCCGAGCGACCTGATCCAGCAGCTGCCGGCGCCGGTCACGCGCGAAGCAACCATCGAGCTCATGCGCCAGGCCGACCTCGTCGTCGCGACGGGCTCGCAGACCAACGTCAACGCGGCGTATTCCAGCGGAACGCCCGCGATCGGCGTCGGCGCGGGCAACGTGGTCGTCATCGTCGACGAAACCGCGGACGTCGGCGACGCGGCGAAGAAGATAGCCGTTTCGAAAACGTTCGATCATGCGACGAGCTGCTCGTCGGAGAACAGTGTCGTGGCGATCGAGGCTGTCTATGCAG
>JALZAO010000018.1 GCA_030948305.1 Pseudomonadota bacterium | reverse complement strand
GGCTATCCCATAAGATGCGACTATGATTGCTCGCATTGCGTGGCCCCTCGTCGCCATCCTGTTGTTGGCCGCGTCGCAGGCGCTTGCACAAGCGCCACAACCGGTGTTTCTCGATGAGCTGACCTCGAACGAGCTCCGGGACCAGATCCGCGCCGGCCGGCGGACGGTGATCGTGCCGATCGGGGGCACCGAGCAAAACGGGCCGCACATGGTTCTCGGCAAGCACAATGTTCGGGTCAAGGTTCTGGCCGAGAAAATCGCGCTCGCACTTGGCGACACGGTGGTGGCGCCGGTGATGGCCTACGTGCCGGAAGGCGGCATCAGCCCGCCGACGTCGCACATGCGCTTTGCCGGGACGATCAGCATTCCGGACGAGACTTTTCAGAAGGTGCTCGAATACACCGCGCGCAGCCTCAAGCTGCACGGCTTTCGCGACATCGTTTTTCTCGGTGATCATGCGGGCTACCAGAAGGACGAAAAGGTGGTCGCCGACCGCCTGAACCGCGAGTGGGCATCGACGTCGATACGGGTCCATGCACTACCGGAATACTACAGCGCCGTCTCCACAACGTATGTTGAAGAGCTGCGGAAACGCGGCTTTCCCGACGATGCCATCGGCACCCATGCAGGCCTCGCTGACACATCGCTTGCGCTGGCCATCGATCCGCGCCTGGTCCGCCGCGAGCTCTTGAAATCCGCGCGAGGTCCGGGTGTTGATCCAGAGGCCGCCGGCGTGGCCGGCGACCCGCGGCGAGCCACCGCCGAACTGGGCCAAGCCGGAGTCGACGTCATCGTTGTGCTGACGGTCGAAGCGATCAAGCGCGCGATCGCGAGACGGTAGCGGCTGTGCTCCCCCGGCCACCTATCCATCAACGCTGATCAGGAGTGTTCGTGAAGCGGCCATTGCAATGGCGGCTGTTGTTGTTGGCGGCTTTGGTCGCCGCGGCCGCTGGGATGCCGAGCCTCGCCCAAATTTCCCCGGGAAAGACCGGTCCCGCGCCCGCCGCGGCACCCGGCATGCCCCCAGTGGTCGATGCCAGCAATCTCTACAGCGAAGCCGCCAGCGGAAGAATGAGCGTGGCGGTTTCCGGGGCACTGGCGCGAGTCTACGTGCCGAACGTCAAGTCGAACGACGTGTACGTGATCGACCCGGCGACGTTCAAGGTGGTCGACCGCTTCAAGGTCGGTGTCAATCCGCAACACGTCGTGCCTTCCTGGGACCTGCGCACGCTATGGGTGGCCAATAACGCGGAAGGTCGCACCGACGGGGCGCTGACGCCGATCGACCCGACCACGGGAAAGCCCGGCGCCGCGAAACCGGTGAATGATCCCTACAATATGTATTTCACGCCGGACGGCGGCTCGGCGATCGTGGTCGCAGAAGCGCTCAAGCGGCTCGATTTTCGCCATCCCCAGACCATGGTGCTGCAGTCATCGCTATCCACTCCGCAGTGCGACGGCATCAATCACGCGGACTTCGCGATCGATGGCAGCTATGCGATCTTCACGTGCGAATTCCAGGGCGGTCTGGTCAAGATCGACCCGGTCAATCGAAAAGTTCTTGGCTATTTGAAGCTTTCCAAGGGAGGCATGCCGCAGGACATACGTGTCTCGCCCGACGGTAAGCTCTTCTATGTCGCCGACATGAGGGCCGACGGCGTCTTCATCGTGAACGGGGAAACATTTGCCGAAATCGGATTCATTGCCACCGGTGTGGGCACGCACGGCTTGTACCCGAGCCGCGACGGCAAGAAGCTCTACATCACCAACCGCGGGTCGAACAAGATGCACGGACCTCCGCACGGCAAAGGGAGCGTGTCGGTACTCGATTTCGCGACCCGCAAGATCGAGGCTACCTGGCCGATCCCGGGCGGCGGCAGCCCTGACATGGGCAATGTCAGCGCCGACGGGAAGCTGCTGTGGGTCTCCGGCCGCTACGACAACGTCGTCTATGCCATCGACACCACGACCGGTGCAGTCAAGACTGTTCGCGTCGGCAAGGAGCCGCACGGATTGACGGTCTGGCCGCAGCCGGGACGCTATTCGCTCGGTCACACGGGCAATATGCGCTAACCGAAAATCGGGGACACCACCGTTTGCCCTCCGTCACACCCTTCAAGAGAAGCGAGAAGACAATGATCAGCGACAGCTTGTTGCAAGGCGTGTATCTGTTCACCGACTTGAGCGCTGACGAGCGCGCTTCGCTGGCGAAGATCGCGGAGGAAATGACCTTGCCCGCCGGGTTCCCGATCTTTCGCACGGGAGATCCCGCCACCGCGCTCTACCTCATCAAGGATGGGTCGGTGCGCCTGACGGTCACTTCTTCCGGCGGAAAGTCGATCGACGTCGCTACACTGGGCTCGGGATCGCATTTCGGCGAGATGGCGCTGATCGACGGTGCGCAGCGATCCGCGAGCGCAGTGACCCTCGAGCCGACGTCGATGTTCCGATTCGATTACGCCAAGATCACCGCGCTGCTCGACCGATCGCCGGCAACCGCGGCCAAGCTCTATCGCGCTCTGGCGCGCTTCCTGTCCAATCGCTTGCGTCAGACGACCACCGATATGACTTACGCGCGGGAGAAGAATCTACGTCATTTTTAGGAAGACCCCTTCGCGGCGCATGCCGGCCTCGATCGTTGAAGCAATCTCCTTCACAAGCTCGAAGTCAATTTCGGCGCATCAACATCGACACCCGTGTCGGCATGGGCCTCTCGAACGGGATAGCCTTGTTCATCATGATCGCTACCGCTGCCACCCCGCACCGGGCCGGCGTCGGCGATATTCAAACGTCGGCGCAGGCAGCCGAAGTCATGGGGCCATTCGATTCAAGCCCTCGGCTCAAGCTCGTCGGCTGGCTGGCAACGGTGGTGATGGCCGCGGCCGTGTGCGCCATATTCGCAACATGAAAAAACCGGGCCGACAAGATCGGCCCGGTTCGGACTTCCCCGCAACGTGCGCGCTATAGCACGAAGCAGAATTAAGGGTAGGGATCAGATCAGAGTATCAACCTGAGGGAGAGGGTTCAGAGTCGTTGCTTCATGATCTGCCCTACCTGTGGCGATTATCCGTATGGTGTCGATCTCCACCATCAGCCGCCGCCTGATTCTGCTGTAGGCTAAAAGGCGACTGCGTGTAGGACTTGTTCCCGCCACCGGCCACCCATGCGTACGTCTCCTCAGCCCGCGAGCGTGCGCGATCACGCCTTCCGAACGATGAGAGTTGCGATCAGTACATCTCATATTCCACGGTAAAGCGAACCGTCGTGTCAGGAGTGTTATGGTTCAGGCCGAACAGGACCGCGCCGTCGTACTTCAGCTTGTTTCCTCGGCCAAGCGCTACCTGCCCGAAGAATGCAGGACCGATCTTGTGCTCGGTGGCATGGCCGAAGTCGTTGGTTCTGCCTAGACTGCCGAACCCTTGCACACCCGGTTCGAAGCGGTAATTGCCGCGCCATTTCGCCTGCCAAGCGTAGCTCAGTCCCACGCCCGGTTCAGCCGCGGATCCCAGCACGCGCTGAAGCAGAAAATTCAGATTGGATTGGATCGAGCCGGACTCGTGCTGGAACATCGGCCCGATTTCGACCAGGTTCCTCCCGTTGGCGCGATCGCGCGCCAGCTCGGCGAAGAGCCCGACATCTACCCAGTAACGACCCGGTTCGGTCAGCGCGAAAATGTTCTCCCACTCGAGCTCGTCGAGCTTGTAAGATTCGCCCGCCATGCGCGTAGATCCGACCGCAAACTCGCTCTTCCACCATGATGTAAATCCGTACCCGACGTCGACCACGAGCTGCCGCTCCTTATCGTCGTCGTGATTTTTCCATTTCTGGTAGCCGCCATTGAGCTCGAGCTCCAGCTCGCCTTGCACAACGGAGGGCCCATAAACCTTGCTGGCAGGATCGGCACCTGCGTCGGGGATGTGGCCGATCAAAATGGAACCGATCAATGCTGGGACAATCAGGACGCTCCGGAGATGGGAGGCTTTTGCTTTCCGCATATTTTCATTCCCATCGCGATGATGACTACCGTCAAGAAGTAGAACGCAAGCTGGATTCCAGCCGGTCGCGCGTCGTAACCGATGAGCGCATGAAGTGTCTGGCCGAACAGCGATCGGTCCGAGAGCAGTGCGGAGGTGTCCCAGAGCCGCGCACCCAGCGGCGGCAGGATATCGGCCTGGACCAGGAAATGCGCTGCTTGCGCGGCCATGCCGGCGGCGACGAGAAGCAACAGCCAGTTGGTCGCGGTGAAGAAGTAGCGCATCGGGATGCGGAGCAGACCCAGGTACAACGCGAGCCCGATGGCTGCGCCGCCTAGGACTCCTGCGCTGACGCCGGCGGCCAGATCGATCAAGTCGGAGCCGTTTGCTGCCTGGGCGTAGACGAACAGCACGGATTCCGACCCCTCGCGCAGGACGGCGATCGCCACGACCACCAGCAATGCGGCGAGCGGTCGATGGCCGACCGAGACTTCGCTGCCGACCGATTTCAATTTCGTCACCAGCGCCTTGCCATGACTCGACATCCAGACCGCGTGCCATCCGATCATCACCACCGCCGCGAGCAGGACGCCCGCGTTGAACACTTCCTGGCCGATGCCACTGACCGCGGAGGCAATGGCGCCGGCGAACGCGGCGACGAGGAGCGCGCCGACGACGCCGGCGGCGACTCCGAGTCCCACCCAACGTCCCCGCCCGGGGGTGCCTCGTGTTGCGGCGTAGACGACGCTGACGATCAGCGAAGCCTCCAGTACCTCCCTTAATATGAGCACTCCGATACCGAGCATGCGGATTACCTCAGTTCGTTTACGTCGCGCTGATTTGGCCTTACTCGGCCCTCACTTGACGATCAGCACGCCTTTGGCGGTGTCCTTGTTGAAGTCGCCGAAGAACGGGTAGCGGCCGGGCTTCAGTGGCCCCACGAAAATAGCGACGGTCGCCTTTGCCGGCACGACCTTCTCCCGGTTGAGCTCGTAACTTTCGAATTCTTCGGCCGTCGCGTCCTGGTTCTCGATCTCCAGCTTGATCTTCTGCCCCGCGGGGACCATCAGCTCGGTTGGCTCGAAACGATGATTGCGGATGGTCAGCTTGAAGGTCGCCTCTTCGGCGCCGGCGGCGCTCACCGCAAGAAGCCAGCAGACGGCGACAAACCAGCAAAATGCGGAACGAATTGCCACAGCGCTCCTGATCGTTCAGCTGCAATCAGGTAATGATAATCGTTCTCATTTGTAATTGCAATAGGCGGCGCAAAAAGTGCGCGCGCCGGGCAGCCGCACGGGTAGCCAGCTACGCCGCGCGTGGCGGCGAGCGGCTTTGCCAGCCCGCAGTCGTGCGCTCGAAGGTCTCGCTGCCCATCGACTCGAATACACTGTCCGGAGGCCTCCACGCGAAGCGCTGGACCTCGATGCGATTTGCCTCGACGTGAATCGCGTTGAATGAATTGAGTTCGCCCCTGCCCCGCGTCGAGGTCGCTGTCCCCGCCTGAACCGCGATGGCGTCGTGGTTGGCACCCAACGACCGCATTGCCACGCTGCCGGCGTCGCTGAGGTGCAGATGACCGGCAAGCAGGAGATCGCAGCGGCAGGCCGAAAGCATATCCATCGCCAGATCAGCGCGCCCGACCAGCTCGCTCGATGAGCGCCGGTCCGGAAGATCGAACGGATGGTGCGTGACGATGATCTTGATGATTTTCGGGTCGAGAGTACAAAGACGCTCTTTCGCATGGTCGATCTGCTTTGAATTGATGCGCCCGCGTTTGAACGTCAACGATCGCGCGGTGTTGATCCCGAGCGCCGCGATCTCGTCGTCGATGTAAAACGGCGCGAGACCTTCGGTGATATACCGCCGGTACTTGGTTAGAGGTCCGATGAATCTGCCAAAGACATTGTGCAGGGGGACGTCGTGATTACCCGGCACAATGATTTGCGGTTTCGGCAACCGATCCAGAAAAGCGCGTGCGGCCTGGAACTCGGCGGTGCGAGCGCGCTGCGTGAGATCTCCCGAAACAGCGATGAGGTCGGGCGCGAGCTTGGCGATCACCGAAGCGAGTGGCGCCAGCAGCGCATCATCGGTGCGGCCGAAATGAAGATCCGACAAGTGAACGATCGTGCGCACGGCAGCCGGTAGCGACATTCACCCCGAAGCGGGAGGTAGAGGCCTGGGCACGATGACCTTCAATGCCCCGGGCATCACGCGAAATCGCAGTGGCGTCTCCATGAAGCAAATCTCGCCATCGGTCGCGATGTGCACCCGCTGGCGCCGCGTCTTGACCTCGATGTGCTTTGCGCGAACCGTGTCGAAGTCCTTTGCTTGATCAAGCCGCCCCAGCAAGGCCCGTAAGGCCAATCGAACGAGTCCCAGGCGCCCCGTGCGATTCGCGACATACAAGCTGAGCTCACCGCCATCCAGACGTGCCCGCTCGCCGATTCTGAATCCTTCCATCTCGTATCGATTATTGCCCACAAAGACAAACGGCGTGCGTCGCGCCAAGGATTTTCCATCAATGTTGAGAAGCACTTCCACAAAGGGATAGCGCCGCAATACCGCGAGCGTCGCCCAGGCGAACGCTGGCCACTTGCCGCGGCCGAGCCATTGTTGCTGCAGATGACGTGTTTCTACCAGCTGCGGGTAAATGCCGAGGCTCGCATTGTTGAGGAAGAAGCGATCGTTGACCGCACCTATGTCGATCTGCGCGCAATACCCCTCGGCGATGGTCGTCACCGCTTGTTCGAGGGCGAGCGGGACATGAAGATCCTTGGCGAAATGATTGAACGTCCCGAGCGGGAGAACGCCTAGAGCGATCCCGCTTCCGACCAGCAGCGCTGCCGCCGCATTGAGCGTTCCGTCGCCGCCTCCAACGACGATCGTCGTCGGCTTGCGCAGAATTGCGGCACTAACTTCTTCAACAATGTTCTTGCCCGACTTGGCGAGCTTGATCTCAATCTGGATGCCCGCCGCCCCGAAATACTTGTCGAGCTCCGAAGCCACGTGAGCGGCACCGTCGGAATGGGCGGAAGCGTTGACGATGACGGGAACCGGTGCATCCATGGTTTTAGCTGTCGGCATCGACGCCCAGGCCTGCCTCGCGGCGATCAAGGTGGTGCAAAACGACAAGCGACAGCGCCAGCCACGCAATACCCTCGGTAAGACCGCCCATCACATCGCTCGGGTAATGGAGGCCGAGATAAACGCGACTGAAGGAAACCAGCGCGACCATCAACACCGCGGCACCGATAGCGACGGGTGCGGCACAGCGCTGCCTTGCGCTTACCGACACATAGATGGCAAGGAGTCCATAGAACACTGTCGAGGCCATCGCGTGGCCGCTCGGAAAACTGTAGGTCGGAAGGCTGAAAAGCGGATCGTCGAACACTGGACGGCCACGCTGAATGAGATGCTTCAGGAAAAAATTAAGAGAGTTGCCTCCCAGCACCACCGCCGACAGCATAGCCGCGTCAACGTAGCGCCGCCGGTACAAAAGGAGGAGACTGCCGGCGACGGCGACAACCGTCAAGGTCGTCGGCGCGCCGAGCAAACTGATCGCCACCATGACATGCGTAACCGACGGCGTCGCACGCGCGTGTAACCACGTTGCGATCCTGCCATCCATCGCAGTTACGGCGGGACTCAGAGCGACCACGACAGCGATGATCAGGAACAGGAACACCGCCGCAGAAAACACGATCGACGCCGGCAAGATGCCGAATTCGCGTACGTGTCGTCCCGAATGTAATATTTGCATAGGTCGTGACGATTCGGCAGTGCAACTATGACCTTGCCAATAGTGTCCCACCTCTCGTCAATGTCGATAGTACCGCTTGTGATCTTGGACAAAAAAGATCGCTATAATTATTATCGGCAGGCACGAGATTTCGCCGGCACCCGCCGCGTGCCGCGCGTCGGTATTTCTCCGACGCTGGGCGACTTGCTCCGCTGACAGAGAACGTCGATCTGATGAAGCCAGGCCAACAAACCACAGTTCGCGTGGCCATTGTGCTCGCGGTGATGGTCGTCGTCGTGATTGTCGTCGCCCTGTTTTTCCCTTGGAATCTTCTCCGGGGCCCGCTCGCGAGTTACGTGGGCCATCAGCTGGGGCGGCCGGTCGCGATCGCGGGCGATTTGAACGTCAAGCTCGGCTGGACGCCGCGAATCCAGGTCGACGACATTTCGATCGGCAACGCGTCTTGGTCAAAGGACCCGCAGATGGCGCATGTGCAACGCATGAATCTGCGGGTGAAGTTTTTTTCGTTGTTCGCGGGTCCCTTGGTCGTGCCTGCCGCGGAGCTGCTCGAGCCGGAGTTGCTGCTGGAAAAAAACAAGGACGGCGCGGCGAACTGGCTGTTCGGGGACAGCGGCTCCATACCCCCGGTGCAGTTAGGAACGATCGACATCGATCGCGGGAGGGTGCGTTATCGCGACCCGGCGCTACGGGCGGACATCAACGTCAAATTGCAGTCGTCTCCCGCCGTGGCCGACACGCCGCCTTCGCTTCGCTTCTCCGGCGACGGAAGTTTTCGCGGCGAGGCATTTCGCATCGACGGCCAAGGCTCGGGTCTCTCCGCGCTGCGCAAAGTGGACGACCCCTACCAGCTCACTTTGCATGCTCGGGCGGGAGCAACCGATGTGCGCTTCAACGGTACCGTGGTCCCCTCCGAAGTCGAGCGCCTGAAGGGCGAGCTGGAGCTGCAGGGAAAGGACCTGTCGCAGCTCTACCCCATCGTTCCGGTGCCGATTCCATGGACACCACCCTACAAACTTTCGGGCCAGCTTACGCACAGGGGCGCGCTTTGGACCTATCGCCAGTTCAAGGGGACGGTGGGAGACAGCGACCTCGCCGGCGACTTTCAGGTCGATCTGTCCCATGCGCGTCCGGCCGTCACCGCGGATCTGGCGTCGCGGCGCTTCAACTAGAAAGACCTGGGGGGATTTGTCGGCCTGCCTCCAGGAGAATCGACATCGGGGGCGAAAACGGCCGAGCAACAACGGGAGACTGTGCGTCGCGTCGCCTCGGGACGCGTGTTGCCGGAAAAACCCTTCGAGCTCGACCGCCTGCGCGTCGTCGATGCCGACGTGAAATTCCATGGAACCAGCGTCACATGGACCGATGCCCCGATCGACAACCTGTCGACGCACCTGCTTTTGAAAGACGGCGTGGTCCGTTTCGAGCCGCTCGATTTCGGCATCGGCGGCGGCCACGTGGTGGCCAAATTGTCGCTCGACGCCAACGGCAAGATCGCGCGCAGCCAGGCAGACATCGAGTTACGCAACGTCGAGCTTAAGCGAATCTTTCCTCAGCTCGCGTCGCCCAAAGGGACCGCCGGACGATTCGGAGGCCGCGCCAGCTTCAAGACCCAGGGCAACACGGTTGCGGCAATGTTGGCTTCCGCGAACGGCGAGGGAGCGATGATCATGCACGGCGGCGAAGCGAGCACGCTGACGCTGGTGATGACCAACCTCGACCTCGCGCGCGCCGCCGCTTTGCTGTTGCAGGGCGACAGGACTTCCGAGATTCGTTGCGCGGTCGCTGCGTTCGGGATCGCTAACGGGCAAATGGTTCCGGATCTGATGGTCATCGATACGACGGCGGTCACCATCAACGGCGCTGGCGGCATCGACTTTCGCGAAGAGAAGTACGACCTGCACCTGAAAGCGCAGTCCAAGAAGCCAAGCGTGCTCGCCTTGCGCGGCCCGATCGTCGTCGGGGGGACGTTCAAGAGCCCCGCCATTCATCCGGAATTGGTTCCGGTCACCGCTCGTCTGGGTGCGGCTGCCGGGCTGGCGTCGATTATGCCGCCGCTGGCGCTGCTGGCCCTGGTCGACTTTGGCGGCGCGCCCGACGTCGATTGCCGGGCGCTTATCGCCGACGCAAAGTTGCCGCAGCGTACACGTAACGACAAAGCGGCATCGACGGTTCAGTCGAACACGCCTCCCGCCGCGCGTTAGCGTCGCCGCGTTCGACGACAGATCACTCTCCGCCGAGCTGCGGAATTTGCGACTGGCCCGACTGGGCGATCAGGTGAAACCGCCGGCGCTCTCGAGCGCGGCGGGCAATACCATTTTCAATATCCAGACGCTAGGCCCGTTCCTCGCCGGGGATCGTTCGCGCCGTAGAAGCGTTCGTTGCCGCGTGGCTTGCCACCCAGAGCCGGCGCACCGACCAGTATGCCCGTCGCGTGGCCCGCCGGCTGGGAATCGCCCAGCCTATGACCCATGGCGATAAGGATCTTGCGCGTGTCAGGACTCAGCGCGAAGGCATCGACATTGGTCGTATCCGGAAGCCACTGCTGGTGGAAACGCGGCGCGTCGATCGCCTCCTGGATGTTCATGCCGTAGTCGATCACGTTAAGGATGCAGTGCACGACGACGGTGATGATGCGGCTGCCGCCCGCTGCACCGATCACCATGAAAGGCTTTCCATCGCGCGAGACGATGGTCGGGCTCATGGAGCTCAAAGGCCGCTTGCCCGGACTAATCGAGTTAGCGTGGCTCTGCACCAGACCGTACAGGTTCGGGACACCGAGCTTGGCGGTGAAATCGTCCATCTCGTCGTTCAGCAGGATACCGGTGTTCGCCGCGGTCACCCTGGCGCCAAACAACTCGTTCAGGGTGTACGTGACGGCCACCGCATTCCCCAGATTGTCGACGATCGAATAGTGCGTCGTGTTGATGCCTTCGTGTGGCGGGACGCCGGCTTTCAGCTCGCGCGACACACCCGCCTTTGCAGGATCGATCGCAGCGCGCAGTTTCTTCGCGTAAGCTTTGTCCAGCAAGCGATCCAGCGGATTCTTCACGAAGTCCGGATCGCCCAGATAGCTGTTGCGATCGACGTAGGCATGCCGCATCGCTTCGATTTGATAGTGCACGGCCTGCGCCGAGCGAAATCCGAGATCCTTGAGCGGATAGCCTTCGAGGATGTTGAGGATCTCGCAGATCACCGCACCCCCTGAGCTAGGCGGTGGCGCCGACACGATGCGATAGCCGCGATAATCGCACTCGATGGGCGCGAGCTCGCGGACCTTGTATTGCTGCAGGTCAGCCTTGGTGATCATGCCGTTGCCGGCGGCGCTCGAGGCGGCAATCGCATCGGCGATCGGTCCCTGATAGAACGCGCCGGGGCCGCCTTGCGCGATCAAAATCAAGGTCTTCGCCAGATCCTTCTGCACCAGCCGCTCGCCGGCCTTGAACGGCTGACCCTTGTTGAGGAAGATGGCAGCCGTCGCCTCGTCGTCCTTGAAATCAGCGTTGGCGATGGTGAACAGCGCAATATCGCCTTGATCCAGCACGAAGCCGCGTTTGGCGAAGCTGATAGCGGGCGCGATCAGCGCACCGCGCGAGCGCGTTCCGTATTTTTCGCGCGCGTATTCGAGTCCGGCGACCGTGCCAGGCACGCCGACCGCCAGATGGCCCTTGGTGCTCGCACCCTTGACCACCTCCCCGGAGCTGTCCAGATACATATCGGGCGTTGCGGCAAGCGGCGCCTTTTCGCGAAAGTCGAGAAAGGTCTTGCTGCCGTCCGCAAGCTGAATGGTCATGAAACCGCCGCCACCCAGATTGCCCGCGGCGGGATAGACCACCGCCATCGCGTAACCGACGGCGACGGCCGCATCGACCGCGTTGCCGCCGCGTTCGAGCACTTCGACGCCGACCCTGGTCGCGAGCTGGTGGGCGGTGACGACCATGCCGTGTTCGGCGCCCACCGGCGAGACTGACGCTGCCTGGACAGCGGCACAGGCGATCGTCGCTAGCGTCGCAAACAGGCGTTCCAACATGAATCGTCGTTGGATAATCATGGTTAAGTGCGTCCGAGCTCGACCAGATTGCAACGCGCGAATTTCCGGCGTTGTCGGGCGATGAAGACGAAGGTGCAACTGTGGTGGCTTCGCTGCCGATTTCAGGGCTATGCCATCCGATTGAACCACAGC
>JALZAO010000257.1 GCA_030948305.1 Pseudomonadota bacterium | reverse complement strand
GCGCTGCAAGTCGTCGACCGATGTGACCGCCGCATCGCCGAAGGAGACGATGATGTCCCCCTCGCGCACGCCCGCCGCGGCTGCGGGCGAGCCTTTTTCCACCGTGCTGACCCGGATGCCCGACTCGTGCGCGAGCGCGAAGTGGCGCACCGTGCGGCGTCCGATCGGCGTGTCTTGACCGCCCACTCCGATATAGGCGCGCCGCACGCGCCCCTCCCGGATCAGCGCGATGGCAACGCGCTCCGCGGTGTTCGAGGCGATGGCGAAGCAAATCCCTTGCGCGGGAAGAATCATCGCGGTGTTCACGCCGATAACACCGCCCGTCGAATCGACCAGGGGTCCGCCGGAATTGCCCGGATTGAGCGGCGCGTCGGTCTGGATGATGTTGTCGAGCAGGCGTCCCGTTTGCCCTCGCATCGACCGGCCCAGGGCGCTGACGATGCCGGCGGTGACGGTGTGCTGAAATCCGTACGGACTGCCGATGGCGACCGCGATTTGCCCGACGCGCAGCTTCGACGAGTCGGCCAGCCGAACGTAAGGAAGGCCCGCCGCGCCGATCTTGATGACCGCCAGATCGGAGTCGGGATCGTCGCCCACCAGCTCCGCGGCGGCAACGCGGCCGTCGGGCAATGTGACTTCAAGGGCACTCGCACCGCCGGCGACATGGCTGTTGGTGACCATGTACCCGTCCGGCGTGATGATGAATCCCGAGCCCGAACCCGCGCGCGTGCCGCGATCGCGCGCACCCCGCTCGACGTGAACGTGGGCGACCGCGGGAGCGACCTGAGCGACGACGCCGGTGACCGCGCTGGAATACGCGTCGAGCATCTCTGCGTCCGAAGTGCGGGGATCCTGGCGCGCCGGCTCCGCAGCACGCGCATCGTCGGCGGCGGCGAAAGGCAACGCGGCAAGCCGGAGGCGGGAAGAGGCCACGATCGAAAGATGGTGGCCCATGCCTCCGCTTTCAAGCACTTTGCGGTTTCGCGTTAGGATAGACCCATGAATGGGCCCAAATCCCGCGCCCGGACTGGTCCAGCCGATAGGTCGATGGTCCGTTAATCCGCAGGTCCTTGGCTCGAGCCCAGGTCGGGTAGCCAAAGGCGGAGAACCCGTGTCGGAATTCGATACCGCGGCTGAGAGTGGAACGATCCGCTACGTTGGCATTGCGGAGATGTGTCAGCTCGTTCAATTGTCTGGGGTGGAGGCCATGCTCTCGAGTCTCGCCCGATACATCCGCGATGATTACGTTCGGTGGAACGATTTCGAAAAGTCGATTCGGCTGACCAATCATTCGCGCAACGGTGTCATCGAGCTGATGCCGATCTGCGACGACACCCTCTATGCATTCAAATTCGTCAACGGCCATCCGAATAATCCGGTGACTGGAAGGCAGACGGTCGTTGCCTTTGGCGTGCTCGCGGACGTCGCCACGGGCTATCCACTGTTGCTCAGCGAGCTGACCATATCGACCGCCCTTCGTACGGCCGCGACTTCCGCGCTCGCGGCTTCGGTCATGGCGCGCCCCGGGACGAGGTCGATGGCACTCATCGGCAGCGGAGCGCAAAGCGAGTTCCAGGTGCTCGCATTCAAGTCGCTCCTGGGCATCCAGGAAATCAGGGCATTCGATATCGACGGCGCGGCAACGGACAAGTTGTTCGAGAACCTGCGGGGAATGCGGGGACTGACGTTGGTGAAGTCCGCATCGATCCAGGAAGCGGTGCGTGGCGCCGATATCGTGACGACCCTTACCGCGGACAAGAATAATGCGACCATTCTTACGCCGGAGATGATCGAGCCCGGGATGCACATCAACGCGGTCGGCGGCGATTGCCCGGGAAAGACCGAGCTGCATCCCGAAGTGGTCGGTGTTGCCCGGGTAGTGGTGGAGTACGAGCCTCAAACGCGAATCGAAGGTGAAATTCAACAGATGGCGCCGGATTTTCCGGTCATCGAATTGTGGCGCGTGCTGGCCGGCCTCGAGCGAGGTCGTGACAGCGATGACCAGATCACGGTATTCGACTCGGTCGGATTCGCCTTGGAAGACTTCTCGACGCTCAGATACATTCGCGATCTCGCGGCAGGGCAGGCGACGGCGCGACGGATCGACTTGCTGCCACCGGCGAGCATCGATCCAAAGAATTTGTATAAGCTGGTGATGGAGCCGAGCAGCGCGCGAACGCTTACGCAACGGTGAAAAGCTTAGGCTGCCGAGAGGAAACCGCGCGCAACTCGTCCAACGCAAGGGTTCGCGCCGAACGCATAGGCGAGCTCCGCGGGCTGCGAAATATCCCAGAGTGCCAGATCCGCGCGCTGGCCCGCCGCGAGACGACCGACTTCGTTCTCGATGCCAAGCGCCTTCGCAGCATTGCGCGTTACTCCGGCAAGCGCCTCCGCGGGCGTGAGCCGGAACAGCGTGCACGCCATATTGAGCATCAGGAGCAGCGAGGTGCAGGGCGATGTCCCGGGATTGCAGTCGGTGGCAATCGCCATGGGTACACGGTGATGGCGCAGCATCGCAATGGGCGGTTGTTGCACGTCGCGCAGAAAGTAGAACGCACCCGGCAATAGCACGGCCGTCGTGCCCGCCGCAGCCATGGCGCGCATGGAATCGACCGACGTGTGTTCCAGATGGTCGGCGGAGAGCGCTCGATACTCGGCTGCCAGCCGTGCACCGCCCAGATCCGAGAGTTGGTCGGCGTGCACCTTGACCGGTAGTCCATACCGCTTGGCGGCGTCGAACACGCGCGCCGTCTGCGCGGGCGTGAAAGCAATGTGTTCACAGAAGACATCGACCGCATCTGCGAGCTTGGCGTCAGCGACAGCCGGTAGCATCTCGTCACAAACCAGCGCGACGTAATCATCGGCGCGGCCGGAGAACTCCGGCGGCAGCGCATGGGCGCCGAGAAAAGTCGTCTTGACCTCGACTTCACATGCTTTGCCCAAGCGGCGGGCGGCGCGCAGCATCTTCAGCTCGTTTGCAGTATCGAGCCCATAGCCGGATTTGATCTCCACCGTCGTGACACCTTCGGCAACCAGCCGCCGCAGCCGGCCGGCGCCTTCGGCTACAAGATCGTCTTCGCTGGCGGCACGCGTAGCGCGCACCGTCGAAGCGATACCGCCGCCAGCCTTGGCGATCTCCTCGTACGAGGCGCCGGCAAGGCGCATTTCGAACTCATCTGCACGGTTGCCCGCATAGACCAGATGAGTGTGGCAGTCGATGAGCCCGGGAGTGAGCCATGCACCTCGGCCATCGTGCTCCGCCTCTGCCCGCCATCCGAAAGGAAGATCGCGCCTCGGGCCGACCCATGCGATGCGGCCGTCACGAGCCGCGAGCGCGCCGTCGCGGATCGTGCCG
>JALZAO010000017.1 GCA_030948305.1 Pseudomonadota bacterium | reverse complement strand
CGCGACAGGTATTCGGTCCGCTGCCGACCTGTGCCTACGGGCCGCAGCCGAATTTTGTCGCGGCAACAAACTATCAGGACTTGTGGTGGGCCAGTCCGGGTGGCTCGGAATCGGGGTGGGGCGTCAATCTTACGCACCAGGGCGACACGATCTTTGCCACGTGGTTTACCTATGACCACGACCGCACGCCGATGTGGCTGGTCGCCACCGCGCCGAAGACCGCGCCGGGCACCTACATGGGAACGCTCTATCGGCTGAGCGGACCGCCCTTCAACGCCGCGCCCTTTCCTCCAATGGGCAGTCCCGGAGGCGCGACCGGAACCCCGGTTGGAACGGCGACGTTCACCTTCTCTGATGGCAACACGGGCGCATTTGCGTATACCGTCAACGCGGAGACACAAACAAAGAACATCACCCGCGAGCTATTCCATCCACCTGCCGGGACCGTTTGCCAGTAGTTACACGGGTGTTGTTCTCGCAGAGTGTATGGGGGCCGCACGATCGCCGATTGTATCCATGTTGGGGCACTGCGCCTCGGTCACGCCTCGTTCTCAGCACGCAGCCCTTCGTTCCAAGTCCAATACTTGGCTCGACGTCCTCACCACCGGGTACTAAGAACCTCGAGCCAATTACCTCGAATTTCGAATGACGCGAGGCGCGTCGACTGACAGCCGCGGCACATCGTCCTTTACATCGCCGCTGCGATCGGTAATCGAGGCATTGCGCAGGTAGTATATCGACGCCGGCTTCGTCCTCGGCTATCGCGACGGCGAGCAGGGCTTCGAGCATTGCAGGCTGCGCGCGCAGACGCTCATTGGGTCGACGTTCCGAGGTATTGCAACGATTCCTCGATACGGTCTCGCAGGTCACGGCAGCGAGTCGCCGCAAAGGCTACGCGGCGTGAGCGGAAGGCGGACCCAGCGCGTCGCCGTTCGAGATGGCCCATTACTTCGGTCTGCTTCCCATGCCCTTGCGCGCGTCCTTCGATCGCCTCCTTGTCGGAAAAGTTGGCGCATGGGACGATCGAATTGTAATTGATGACCGGTGGAGGACTCCCTATGTTCATTACGCGCGCCGCGCGCTGTTTTGCTCTGCTCTCGTTTCCGCCGTGTTTCCGGCATTTTCGCAGACCTATCCGACTCGCCCGATCACGATGATTGTCCCCTTCGCCGTGGGCGGCCCAACCGATACCATCGCTCGGCTCATGGGCGAGCGCATGGGGAAGACGTTGGGACAACAGATCATCGTCGAGAATGTCACCGGCGCGGGCGGAAGTATCGCCGTAAACAAGTTGGCGCACTCCGTGCCCGACGGGTACACGATCGGCATCGGCCACATCGGCACGCACGTGATCGTTGAGGCCGTCCAGCCCGTGCGGTTCGACGTGCTCAAGGACCTAGACCCGGTCGGGATGATTTGTACGAATCCGCAGCTTCTCATCGCGAAGATGGCCACGCCCTCGAAGAACCTCCGGGAATTCATGGAGTACGTGAAGGCGAACGAAGGCAAGGTCACGGCGGGGACGGGCGGGGTGGGAACGCCAGCGCACTTGAGCGCCGTGTACTTCCAGCAGAAGACGGGCGCCAACTTCGAGATCGTCCACTACCGCGGCGCGGCGCCGGCAACGCAGGACGTCGTCGCGGGCCACATCGACATGAACTTCGACCAGGCCGCGAATTCCATTCCCCAATACAAGGCCGGCAAGGTCAAGGCATTCGCCGTGACTGCGGCGAAGCGCCTCGCCGCGGCGCCAGACATCCCCACCGTCGACGAGGCCGGGCTGCCGGGGTTCTACATGTCGGTTTGGCACGGGATCTGGGTTCCGCACGGCACGCCCGCCGCCGCCATCTCGAAGCTCAACGCGGCGATAGTCGAAGCGCTCGCGGACCCCGCCGTTCGCAAGCGACTCGAGGACCTGGGCCAGGACATCATGCCGCCCGAACAGCAGACCGCTGCTGCGCTCGGCGTGCATCACAAGGCGGAGATCGAGAAGTGGTGGCCCCTCATCAAGACCGCGGGAATCAAGTCCGAGTGACCGCGAGGTTCGCCAACGTCAGTTTTTCACGGTGCGACCGCCAACAACGGGTCGAACTTGTGGACACTCAGGCCGAGTACGGCCAGAACCGCCATTCGGCAGCGAGGCCGAAGTCTCTTGGAAACGTAGTAGGGCCCACTTCGCCCGAGTACAACCTTCGTAGGTTAGGCCATTACATCCGGCGGCGAGTTCAATAACGAGACCACCACGACGGGACACGCGATCTGGAAGTCGCCGCTCGCGAAATCGGCTTCGATATTGCCGCCGACGTCAGCGGAATAATCGATCTCAAGTACGACCTCGAAGACCACCACGTCGCCGCGTGGGACGGCAAACAGCGTCCTGCTGAGGCTCACCCCCGAAGAGATGGATGTTCCCGAGATGTCGGGGCCCGTGATAAAAGAACTGCACGCCCTGGCGCCTCCCAGGAGATAACTCGCACCGCTCGTGGACCTCACATCAGTGGGCCAGCCATACCACAGATTGAGGACCGCCGTCGCCTTTACCTCACTGCAGTTCGAATTGAAGAGCTGCCAAGGGGCGTGCGCTCTGAGATGGCCGGTCGCCGACATGAAGGTGGCGGCGTTGATCACGGCGTAGTCCTGGAAGTCATTCGCCCAGTAGAAATAGAAACCGAACTTCTGGGTGCCGCCGAACGATTCCTTGAAATTGAATTTCGCCCAACTGCCGAACGGCACGGCTGCGGAATCGGTGATTTCCGCGAGCGGGATCGACCAGATGAGGAAGGGCGTGTCCAGGGTGAAGCTCGGATACGGGAAAAAATCGCTGCGGGCAGCGAGATCGCCCAACGCCTTGCTCTGCCCCGCAATGCTCGAATAGAGGGTGTCCTTTCGCTGCGATGCGAGGCGGAGCGCCTCCGTCTTCTGCTTCGCGACCATGCGCTCCAGTTGCGCGCCGCGCTGTCCCTGCACGGCCTGGAGCTTCTTAAAGTCCAGTCCCGCTTCCTTCAGGAATGCGGACATCATCTTGTCCGACGCCTGGCGGCTTTTCTGCAGGACGGCGCGCTGAGCACGGTCCGGCCGAAACGCAGCGGGATGCTTCAACCGCTCGGCTTCGACTGCAAGAATCGCTTTCTTGAATTCCACCGTGGAAATTTTCTTCATCGTGACCTCCTGCGCTATGCCATCTATAGAGGCCGGTTCGACCGTCTCCACGCCGCGAGACTGGTGAACCCGCTGCCTCCTGCCATCACGTTGTCCTTTTCGATCGTCCACCAGAGGAAATCGATTTGCTCTTCGCCGGGATCGGCGACCGGCTTGTGACAAATAAAGCCCAGAGGTCGAATCGCCATCAATGTCTCCTCGATTCAGACGAGCACCTTCGTTGCCTTTCGCTTCACGACGAAGTTACTCGGCGCGGTAGTGCGGCTCAACACAGCTACACGCGCGCGAAAAATCTAGCACCGAATCTCGTGGTCTACAAGTCGAATATTCACCCGCGCGGTCAAACGCGCTCTACGACAAGAGCCGCAGCACGCCCAACGCTGCGGAGCAGGAGGTGGTGCGTCGTCGTTTGTCTGCGGCGTTGTATTCCTGAATGGCGGCTCAGGGTCGCGAACCGCCTATCGAACGATGGGCGGCTCGCGGCCACAAACGTTCATTGCCCGGCCGGCGCGCTACGTTCCGCCATCAATCTCGATGTAGATCTCGATGGGGTCGATAACGGTGTGCTTAGCCTTCCGCGCGGCTGTCTCGGGAGAGCTCATCATGACCTTCATCTTCTCAAGGTCCACATCTTTCAAAATAACACACACCTGATTCTTGCTGGCGTGTTTGAAAATTTGGTGGCTGGAGCAAAAGCCCTTGAACAACGCCTTCCGCTCATCTCCACCGGCAAGCCACGTTCTCATATCGCCGACTGCGTGCGCCGCAACCACCGTTGTCATACCCGTTCTCCCGAAGTTTGGTTCGGTGCCCAAATTCGTTCGAGGGCACCTGTCTTTGAGCCTAACACGACGTGCTATTTCGCGGCCATATGCTTCGCCGCCGTCTGTTAGTAACATGAGGAATGTCCGGTCCAGGTAACACATGAAATGTCCGGTTTAAGGTTGGCCTCCATGGAAGGAGGTGAATCTTGGGCCGGGCGAGAGTGTTACAGGAGATCAGGACCATGCGCTTCGAAGAGGTGTATGACCGCTGGACCGAGGCACGACTAACGCAGCGCGAGGCTGCCGATTTACTTGGCGTGGGCGAACGACAATTCCGCCGCCAGTGTCGGCGCTATGAAAGTGACGGGATCGACGGCTTGATCGATTTACGGCTGGGCCAGATGTCGTGGCGACGAGCGCCAGTCGATGAAGTATTGCGGCTGGTGGCGCAGTACCGCGACCGCTACGTGGGCTGGACCGCGAAGCATTTCTACAGCAAGTACCGGCAACAGAAAGGGCAGCGGTCGTACAACTTCGTGCGCCTGACCCTGCAACGCCAAGGCGTGGTCAGCAAAGCCAAGCGCCGTGGTGCCCATCGGCGCAAGCGCGAGCGCAAGCCGCTGATCGGCATGATGCTGCACCAGGACGGCTCCCGCTACCAATGGTTGCGCGGCCAGCAGCATGATCTGATCGTGACCTTGGACGACGCCACCGGCGCCATCTACTCGGCGTTGTTGGTCGAGGAAGAAGGCACTATGAGCAGTTTCGCGGCGGTGGCGGCGGTCATCGCCCGCCATGGCTTGTTCAACAGCTTGTATACCGACCGTGGCAGCCACTATTGGCATACCAGCCGCGCCGGGGGCAAAGTCGATCGCGTCGACCTGACCCAGTTCGGACGGGCCATGACTCAACTCGGGATTGAGATGATTCCGGCCTACTCGCCGGAAGCACGTGGTCGCTCGGAACGGGCCTTTGGCACACTGCAGGATCGATTGCCCAAGGAATTGCTCGATGCCGCCATCACCGAGGTCACTGCCGCCAATCGCTTCCTGCAGCGACGCTTCATTCCCGCCTATAACCGCGAGTTTGCCGTCGCGGCCGCGGACACCGGCTCCGCCTTCGTGCCGTGGATCGGGAACAACTTAAATGACATCCTATGCTTGCAGGAAGAGCGCACCGTGCGCGCCGATAACTGCGTCGTCTATCACAACCAGCTCCTGCAGATCCCGGCCGACCGTCACCGTTGCCACTACGTCAAAGCCACCGTGCGGGTCCACCAATACCCGAATGGCCAGTTGGCGATCTTCCATGGTCCGCGTTGCCTGGCCCACTACGCTGCCAACGGCAAGGAACTCAAACCAAAATTGCGACAGGCCGCTTAAAAGCGTCCGCCCAAGGCACCATCAGCAGCGGACATTTAACGTGTTACCAAAACCGGACATCTTGACGAGTTACTAACAGCGTGCCCGCGGATCGCCGGCGACTCTCTGGAACGGGTAAAATCGCGCCGGTCCCCGATGTCCTCCGCCGCCGCTCCCTCCGTTCCCGCCCCGCTGCCACCGCTGACGCGCCGCGGCGCCGTGGCCCTGCTGCTCGTCTTTGCCGCGATCTGGTTTTCGAACCTGGATTATCGCCGTCTGGTGCATCCGGACGAGGGGCGGTACGCGGAAGTGCCCCGTGAAATGGCGGCAACCGGTGACTGGCTGACGCCGCGTCTCAACGGGATCAAGTATTTCGAAAAGCCCGCGCTGCAATACTGGATCACCGCGGCGGCCTATTCGCTGTTTGGGGTGCATCACTGGACGGCGCGCGTATGGCCGGCGCTCGCGGGATTTCTTGGCGTGTTGTTTATCGGCTATGTCGGCCTGCGCCTTGGCGGCCCGCTGCTCGGTCTGTACAGCGCCGCGGTGCTTGGCGGGACCGCGTGGCACGTCCTGAACGCCCACATCCTCACCCTCGATGCCGGCGTCGCGTTCTGGATGAACGTGGGCATCGGCAGTCTCTTCATCGCCCAGCGCGACGACGCGACGCCGGCCGAAGAGCGCGGCTGGATGCTGGCGGCGTGGGCCGCGCTCGCGCTGGCGGTACTGTCCAAGGGATTGATCGGGCTAGTGCTGCCAGGGGCGACCATCGTGCTTTACAGCTTGCTCCAGCGCGACTGGTCGCTGTGGCGCAGGCTGCATCCGGTCGGCGGCACGCTGCTGTTGCTGGCGATCGCGGCGCCGTGGTTCGTCGCCGTGTCGTTGCGCAACAGGGAGTTCTTCGATTTCTTTTTCATCCACGAACATTTCACGCGCTTCCTGACCCACGAGGCGCGCCGCGAAGGCGCATGGTGGTATTTCGTCCCCGTCTTTTGCGTGGGCATTCTGCCCTGGCTCACGGTGTTCCTGTGGACCGCGCCCCGGATGTGGACCGGCGCGCCGGTCGGCCGCAACGGCTTCAGCTGGCAACGATTCGCGCTGGTTTGGGCGGCATTCGTCTTCGTATTCTTCAGCGTGTCGGGATCGAAGCTGCCGTCGTACATTCTGCCGATGTTTCCGGCGCTGGCGCTGACGCTCGGCTGGCAGCTCATGGCGCTTCCCGAGTCCACGCTTGCGCGTCTGACGCTGCCCTTGGTCGTGATCATGGGCGCGATCACATTGATCGTTCTGTTTGCGTTCGTGCCGCTTGCGAGCCGCTTCGCGGACGCACGCCAGCCTCTGGCGCCGCTGCTCGAATACGGCGCCTGGCTGAAGACCGCGTGCATAGTCGCATTTGCCGGCGGAGCGCTGGGGCTCGTGCAGTTGCGCGCCGGCAAGCGAACCGCGGCGGTTCTCGGCGTTTCGCTGAGCTCGTTGCTCGCGGCGATGCTGATATTGACCGGGCATGACACGCTGGCCGAGGCTCGTTCCGCGGCCCCGATCGTTGCCCGCATCGAAGCATCAACGGGACGCTTAAGCGCCGACGTGCCGTTCTACTCGGTCAGGATGTACGATCAGACATTGCCCTATTATCTCGGCCGCACCGTGATCCAGGTGGAGCATGACGACGAGCTGGCGATGGGAATTGCGAGCGAGCCCGCCAAAGCGATCGCGACCGAGGCGGAATGGCTGCGGCGCTGGAACGATGGCGGACAGTCGTACGCAATCATGCAGCCGGACGAATACCAGCGGCTCAAGGATCAGAACGTCCCCATGCGCGAGCTCGGCCGCGACCCGCGTCGCGTCATCGTCAGCCGGCAATAGCCTTTTCCACTCGCATGACCTGGCCCGGGTTCAGCTTCCTCATCGTCGGCGTGCTCCTCAACGCATGCGCGCAGCTGCTGCTCAAGGCGGGCACCAACGCGCTGGGCGTGCTCACCCTCACCCGTGACAACTGGACCACCGAGCTCGTGCGCATGGTGGTCGAGCCGCATTTCATCGCCGGCGCCGCCTGCTACGGCATGAGCCTGTTCGTGTGGATCCTGGGCCTGTCACGGGTGCCGGTGTCGATCGCCTATCCGCTGCTTTCGATAGGCTACGTCATCAACGCCATCGGCGCCTATTACTTGCTCGGCGAGGCGCTTACCGCGGCCCGCTGGACGGGCATCGGCTTCATCATCGTCGGCGTCTGGCTGGTGGCGCGAACCTGATGGCGGGCGACGCCGCAATGGCTTATCTCAAATTCGCCGGCCCCGTTCTCGACGAGGCCACGATCGCTGGCGTCGCTGAAGTGCTGCGCTCGGGTCAAGTGACCAGCGGCCCGTGGGTCAAGCGCTTCGAAGGCCAGCTCTCGGCATTCTGCGGCGGCCGGCCCGCGCGCGTCCTGACGTCGGCCACCGCCGCCATCGAGGTCGCCTTGCAGCTCTGCGGCATCGGTCCGGGCGACGAAGTGATCGCCGGTGCGCAAAGCTTTTTCACCGTGCTGAACATGATCGTCAAGAGCGGCGCCAGGCCGGTGTTCGTCGACTGCGATCTCATCACCCGCAATCTCGACCTGGCGCAGGTCGAGGCCGCGATCACTTCCGCCACGCGGGCGATCATGCCGACGCACTACCCGGGCGGAATGGTGGACATGGACGCGCTGTTGACGCTGGCAAAGCGCCGCGGGCTGCGGGTGATCGAGGATGCGGCGCTCGTGCTAGGCTCGCAATGGCGGAAAAAAAATGTGGGCGCTATCGGAGACCTGGTAGCGTTCAGCTTTCATCCGAACAAGAACATCACCTCGATCGAAGGCGGAGCGCTGGTGGTCAACGACGTTGAGGAAGCGAAACGGGTCGAGATGCTGCGCTTTCACGGAATCGAGTATCGTGCCGATCGAACCCGCGACGTGGCGTTTCCGGGCGGCAAGTTCAACATGCCCGATGTCAACGCCCGGATCGGCTGCGAGCAGCTAGGCCACCTGCCCGAGTTCCTTACCGCACGGCGCGCGCTGGTCGATCGCTACTTCGAGCGATTTGCGACCGACCCGCCTTGCATCCTGCCGCCGAAACCGGCCACACCCGACGACGATGCCTATACATGGAATATGTTCTGCGTTCTTCTGCCGCTGGACCGCTTGTCGATCGACCGCAAGCAGTTCCGCGACGCGCTCGAGGCGCGCGGCATCGGCACCGGGATGTCGTACGAAGCGCTCCATCTGTGCACGCTGGGCAGGAGGAATGGCGGCCGCGAAGGGCAGTTCCCCAACGCCGAGCGCATCGCCGGCGAGACCGTGACGCTACCGCTGCACGCGGCGATGACCACCGCCGACGTGGATCGGGTCTGCGCGGCGGCAGCGGAGATCATCGGCGCGGCGAGATCAGTGAAATGAGTGACCTGCAATGAGCGATTTGACATGAGCATGCCGATGAGTGCTGCCCGGGCTGACATGAGCGCGCCGCCGAGCGCCGTCGCGCCGGAGCTGTCGGTGGTCATCCCGGTCTATAACGAGGAGCCCGGGCTGCAGCAGCTCTTCGATCGCCTCTACCCGGCCCTCGACGCGCTTGGGGTGTCGTACGAGGTGCTGTTCATCGACGACGGCAGCCGCGACCGCTCGGGGGCGATGCTCAAAGACCAGTTCCTGCGCCGCCCCGACGTGACGCGGGTGATCTTTTTCGGGACCAATTATGGCCAGCACATGGCGATCATCGCCGGGTTCGAGCATGTCCGCGGCGAGCGCATCGTGACGCTTGACGCGGACCTGCAGAATCCGCCCGAGGAAATCTTCAAGCTGCTCGGCGCGATGGACGCGGGTCACGATTACGTCGGCGGCGTGCGCCGCACGCGCGAGGATTCGTGGTGGCGCGACATCGCATCGAAAGCGATGAACCGCATTCGGCAACGCATCACCCGCATCAGCATGACCGATCAGGGCTGCATGCTTCGCGCGTACAGCCGCGATATCGTGCGCGTCGTCGCGTCGTCGCGCGAGGTCAGCACGTACATACCGGCGCTGGCCTACACTTACGCCCACAATCCGACCGAAGTCGAGGTCGAGCACGCGGAGCGCGTGGCGGGCGAATCCAAATATTCGCTGTACAAGCTGATGCGGCTCAATTTCGACGTCATCACCGGCTTCTCGCTGGTACCGCTGCAGATGTTCTCGATGTTCGGTATGCTGGTCTCCGTCGTCGCGCTGCTGACCTACCTGGTCGTGATTGTCAATCGGCTGGCGCTTAGCGGCTGGCGGGAGGGGATGGCCACGCTCTGGGACCGCGACATCCTGGCCTTTTTCCTTCTCGGCATGGTCGTGTTCGGACTGGGTCTGATCGGCGAGTACGTCGGGCGCATCTATCAGCAGGTGCGCGAGAGGCCGCGCTTCACCATTCAGGCCGTGCTGGAGAAGCGAGACGACCCGTCACCGCGCCCATGACGCGGGCGGTCGTTCTCGGCTATCACAATGTCGGCGTGCGCTGCTTGCGGGCGTTGGTTGAAACGGGCGTCGATGTGCCGCTGGTGCTCACGCACGAAGCAGACCCGGCGGAAAACATCTGGTTCGACAGCGTGGCGCGGACAGCCTCGGAATACGGCATTCCAGCCATCACGCCTGCCGATCCAAACGCCGCCGACGTCGTCGAGCGCGTTGCCGAGTGCCGACCCGATTTTCTGTTTTCCTTCTACTACCGCTCGATGCTTAAGGCCTCCTTGCTTGGGTTGCCGCCCCGCGGCGCGCTCAACATGCACGGCTCGCTGTTGCCGAAGTACCGCGGACGCGCGCCGGTCAACTGGGCGATTATCCACGCCGAGACGGAGACCGGCGCGACGCTCCATTACATGACGGCAAAGGCCGACAGTGGAGACATCGTCGCGCAACGCGCGGTCCCGATTCTGCCCGACGACACTGCGAAGGAGGTCTTCGACAAGGTCACCACCGCGGCGGAACTGACGCTGCGCGGCGCGTTGCCCGCGCTGCTGGCGGGCAACGCGCCCCGGTATCGGCAGGATGCGGGTGCGAGCAGCTATTACGGCGGGCGCAAGCCGGAGGACGGCTGGATCGACTGGTCGAAAAGCGCGAGCGTCATTCACAACCTGGTGCGTGGGGTCGCCCCGCCCTACCCCGGCGCATTCACCCTCCTCGACGGGCGCCCGGCGCGCGTTCTGCGAACGCAGCTTGTCGACGCGGCCGCGCCGCCGGCGCGCGAACCGTCGCTAGGCGTGGAAAGTGGAACTCTGGTCGCGCATTGTGGCGGCGGTGGCACGCTTTCGATCCTGACGCTGGAGGTGGACGGCGCGCCGATGTCGGCAGCCGGCTTCGCGGCGACTCGAGGCTCGAACCGCGCGCCGCTGGGCCGCTGATCGATCGGTTTGGTCGCGCGGCGACAGCCGGGTAGAATGCGCGGCGTCGCGGCCCAACCGTCACCGACCCCGCCGCGCGGCGAATCCTCCCCCATGCGCAAAATTCTCATCCTCGGCGTCAACGGCTTCATCGGCCATCATCTCTCGAAGCGACTCATCGCCACGACAGACTGGGAAATCCACGGCATGGACATGCAGACGGAGCGCATCGGCGATCTGCTGCCCGAAAAGCGCTTTCACTTCTTCGAGGGCGACATCACCATCAATAAGGAGTGGATCGAGTACCACATCAAGAAGTGCGATACGGTCCTTCCATTGGTTGCGATCGCAACGCCGGCGACCTACGTGCGCGAACCGCTGCGGGTGTTCGAGCTCGACTTCGAGGCAAACTTGCCGATCGTCCGAGCCTGTGTCCGCTATGGCAAGCGCATCGTGTTTCCCTCGACCTCCGAGGTCTATGGAATGTCGCGCGACGCGGAGTTCGATTCCGAGCATTCCGAGCTGGTGCTGGGCCCGATCAACAAGCCGCGCTGGATCTATTCCTGCTCGAAGCAGCTCATGGACCGCGTGATCCACGCCTACGGCATGCAGGAAGGTCTCGACTACACGCTGTTTCGTCCCTTCAACTGGATCGGCGCCGGACTGGATTCGATCAACACCGCCAAGGAAGGCTCGTCGCGCGTCATCACCCAGTTTCTGGGCCACATCGTGCGCGGCGAGCCGATCAAGCTGGTCGATGGCGGAACGCAGAAGCGCGCCTTTACCTACATCGACGACGGTATCGACGCGTTGCTCAAGATCATCGCCAACGACAAGGGTATCGCCAGCGGAAAGATCTACAACATCGGCAACCCGAAGAACAACTTTGCGGTCCGCGAGCTGGCGACGATGATGCTCGAGCTGGCGCTCACCTACCCTGAATATCGTGACAATGCGGCGCGGGTGAAGCTGGTGGAGACAACTGCCGATTCTTATTACGGCAAGGGCTACCAGGACGTGCAGAATCGCGTCCCCAAGATCGACAACACCTGTTCCGATCTCGACTGGAAGCCCACCGTCGACATGACCGATGCGCTCAAGCGGATCTTCGACGCGTATCGGGGCCAGGTCGCCGAAGCGCGCGGGCTGGTCGACTGAAGCGTCCGATCGGCACGTCCTTCGCCGTGCCCCGCGTCCGGACTCCCCATGCTGCTTGCGCTGAAAATCGATGTCGACACCCTGCGCGGCACGCGCGAGGGGGTGCCCAATCTGGTCGAGCTATTGCGCCGCCACCAG
>JALZAO010000256.1 GCA_030948305.1 Pseudomonadota bacterium | reverse complement strand
CAAAGCGTTGCTGGCCCCGTACGAGACAATCACCTTACTGCCGGTGCCGGCCTCGAATTGTCTGGCTTGCTCGTCCAGCGCCTCTTTGAGGCTTGCGGCGGCGAAAATCGTCACGTCGGCCGCCGTTGCGGTCGGCGATAGAGGCGCGGCGACCAACACAAGGATGAGCGATTCCAGTATCGCCCGATTCCATCGCATATTCGTCCGCCATGGATAATAGACGCGTAATATGCCACGAAATATAGCGCTCGGGCAAGCCAGTGCCACCCGTCCTGCCGCATAATCGTAAACGCTGCTGTTTACATATCCGAGCCGGAAGCTCATCACGGCGCCGCTTGAGGCGACGCTGCCGGCCGACGCGCTAATTGTCGAATCGGTCAGTGTTCGCCGGGCGCGTGCGGAGGATGGCGCTGGATGCTATCGTGGTGCCCAGAAGAGGACTCGAACCTCCACAGTGTTGCCACCGCTAGGACCTGAACCTAGTGCGTCTACCAATTCCGCCATCTGGGCGACAGCAAGCCATTAATTTTACGAAAGAGAACATTCCTTGTCAAAGAAATCAGCCGGTGCGCCGCCCGCAGTTGCACGCAGGTCGCGACGCAAGCAAGGCGATGTAGATATTCCCAGTCGCGAACAGATACTCGATGTATTGCGCGAGCAAGGCGTGCCCATGCGCACCGACGAGCTCGCGCAGGCACTCGGCGTCGCCGCCTCCGCCGAGCGCGAAGCATTTGAAGGCCGCCTCGCAGCGATGACGCGCGAAGGTCAGTTGATGACCAACCGCAAGGGACAGCTCTGCGTCGTCGCCAAGCTCGATCTGGTCACCGGCAAGGTCCAAGGGCATCCGGAGGGATTCGGCTTTCTGATCCCCGACGATGGCGGAGCCGACGTGTTTCTCGGCCCCAAGGAAATGCACAAGGCATTGCACGGCGACCGCGCAACGGTGCGCTTGATCGGGGTCGACAAGCGCGGGCGTCCCGAAGGCGCGATTGTCGACGTCGTCGAGCGCGCGAACCGCGAGATCGTCGGTCGCGTGTACGAGGAGCGAGGCATCTGGTACCTGGTCGCCGAGAACAAGCGCATCAGTCAGGACATCCTCGTGCCTCCCGACATGCGCGGGAAGGCGAAGCCCGGCCAGGTCGTTGTCGCCGAGCTGGTGGAGCAACCCTCGGCGCACCGCGAAGCGATGGCGCGCATCGTGCAGATCCTCGGCAACTACACCGATCCCGGAATGGAAATCGAGATCGCGCTGCGCAAGCACGATCTGCCGTACGAATTTTCAGCCGCCGCGAAGCGCCAGGCGGCGCAGCTGCCCCACGACGTGCAAAAGGCCGACCGCAAGGACCGCACAGACCTCACCAAGCTGCCGCTGGTAACGATCGACGGCGAGACGGCGCGCGACTTCGACGATGCAGTTTATTGCGAGCGCGTCGGCAAGGACTTCCGCCTTATCGTCGCCATCGCCGACGTCAGCCATTACGTGCGCGACGCCGACGCGCTCGACGCTGACGCGCGCGATCGCGGCACGTCGGTCTACTTTCCACGCCGCGTGATTCCGATGCTGCCCGAGGAGCTCTCCAACGAGCTCTGCTCACTGAAGCCCGAGGTCGATCGGCTGTGCGTGGTCTGCGACATGGCCATCACCGGCGGCGGGGAAATTCGCAGCTACCGCTTCTACCCGGCGGTGATGCATTCGCGGGCGAGGCTCACCTATACCCAGGTCTGGGAATGGATTTCGCAGCCGGCAACGGCCAGGGAAAAGACCGCCAAGGCGCTCCTGCCACATCTCGAAACGGTGTATTCGCTATACAAGGTGCTCGCCACGGCGCGCGCGCAGCGCGGTGCGCTCGACTTCGAAACCATCGAGCTCGAGCTCAAGTTCGACCCGCAGGGCAAGATCGAGACCATCGTGCCGGTGGTGCGCAACGAAGCGCACAAGCTTATCGAGGAGTGCATGCTGGCGGCTAACGTGTGCGCGGCGGAGTATCTGCTCAAGCAAAAGCATCCTGCGCTGTATCGGGTGCATGAAGGGCCGACACCCGAGAAGCTGACCGCGCTCAAAGAATTTCTTGCCGGCTCCGCGCTATCGCTCGACGGTGGAGACAACCCCGCCCCTGCCGATTACGCGAAGCTCCTCGCCCAGATCAAGGGCCGGCCCGATTTCAACCTGTTGCAGACGGTGCTGCTGCGCTCCCTGCAGCAGGCGGTCTATAGCCCGGACAACGAGGGCCACTTCGGCTTGGGCTACGACGCCTACACGCATTTCACCTCGCCGATCCGGCGCTATCCGGACTTGTTGATCCACCGCTGCATCAAGGCCTGCCTCGCCGGCGAGCGCTATCGCCCGACCGGCTCGAACTGGCCCGAGCTGGGTGTGCATTGCTCCCAGACCGAGCGCCGCGCCGACGACGCGACGCGAGACGTCGAGAACTGGCTGAAGTGTTTCTTCATGCAGGACAAGATCGGAGAAGTGTTCGCCGGCACGGTGAGCGGTGTCACGCACTTCGGATTGTTCGTCACGCTCGACGGACTCAACGTCGACGGGCTGGTGCACGTCACCGAGCTCGGCAACGACTACTTCCATTTCGATCCGATACGTCACGCGATGAACGGCGAGCGCACCGGCAAGAGTTTTCGGCTCGCCGATCGCATCACAGTCAAGGTGGCGCGGGTCGATCTCGAAACGACCAAGATCGACTTTGTGCTCGTCGATGGTGAGAGCAGCGTGGCGGCGCACGCGGCGCCGGCCAGGAAGCCGCGCCCCTCGAAGCGAAAGTAAGCCCAAAAGCAGCACGGCGGCGAAAATCCGCCGCCGTGCAAGCGCCGACTATCGACTTACCGCGTCACTTGAGATTCGGCTGCGGCGTCATCCGCAGATAGGGCCGCAGCATCTTGTAGCCCTTGGGGAATTTCTGCTTGATGACTTCGGGATCCTGCAGCGAGGGCACGATCACCACGTCTTCGCCGTTCTTCCAGTTGCCGGGCGTCGCGACGCTGTGGTACTCGGTGAGCTGCAGCGAGTCGATAACCCTAAGCACCTCGTCGAAGTTCCGTCCCGTCGAGGCGGGATAGGTGATGATCAGCCTGACAACTTTCTTCGGATCGATGACGAACAGCGAACGGACCGTCGCGGTCGCGCTTGCATTCGGATGGATCATGTCGTAGAGCGTCGACACCTTCCGGTCGCCGTCGGCGATGATCGGAAAGTTGACTTTCGTCTTCTGGGTGTCGTTGATGTCCTCTATCCATTTCTTGTGCGACTCGACCGGATCGACCGAAAGCGCGATCACCTTGACGTTGCGCTTGGCAAATTCATCCTTCAGTTTCGCGGTGAGGCCGAGCTCGGTCGTGCAGACGGGCGTGAAG
>JALZAO010000016.1 GCA_030948305.1 Pseudomonadota bacterium | reverse complement strand
GCGCGTGGGCGAGTCCTTCTTCGACGCCGCGGCGCCGGAGACGGTGCGGAATTCGATGCGCTTCTCGTAGTTCGCTCCCTGAATGATGCGGTCGACATAGATGCCCGGCGTATGCACCTGGTCGGGATCGAGCGCGCCGACCTCGAGCAGCTCCTCCACCTCCGCGACAGTCACCTTGCCGCAGGTCGCGATCATCGGGTTGAAGTTGCGCGACGTCTTGCGATAGACGAGGTTGCCCGACTTGTCGCCCTTCCACGCCTTGACGATCGAAACATCGGCCCGGATCGCCTCCTCCAGCACGAACGCCTTGCCGTCGAACATCCGCGTCTCTTTCTCGTCGGCAAGTTTGGTGCCGAATGCGGTGCGCGTGTAAAAGCCCGGGATGCCCGCGCCGCCCGCACGCAGCTTTTCGGCCAGCGTTCCCTGTGGAGTCAGCGAAAGCTCGAGCTCCCCGGCTAGCACCTGACGCTCGAATTCCTTGTTCTCGCCGACGTACGAAGCGATGACCTTTTTCACCTGCCGGGTCTTGAGCAGCAAGCCCATCCCGAAATCGTCCACTCCGGCATTGTTGCCGACGATGGTCAGGCCCTTGGCACCGCTCGCGACCAGCGCACCGATGAGATTTTCGGGAATGCCGCAAAGACCGAAGCCTCCCGCGGCAATCGTCATGTCATCGTGCAGAAGATCGGCCAGTGCGGACTTCGCGTCAGCGTAGACTTTTTCCATGGTTTTTTTCCACCTGAGAGGGCTTGGAGCTCGGCGCCAGCGATCTCAGCCGCGGACGCTCGATGGTCGTTGCGGGCGTGATTATACGACGCGGATGCTCGATGCGAATGGTGCGATGCGCATCATACGGCATCGGGCCACAACCATGCTGCGCCCCGCACGCCGCTCGAATCGCCGTGCACGTTGCGGACCAGCGCCGTGTCGACACGATCCGAAAATACCCACGCCGCCCACAGCACGGGCACCGCCGCGTAGAGCCGTTGCATGTTCGACATCCCGCCCCCGAGCACGATCGTGTCCGGGTCGAGGATATTGATCACGTGCGCCAGAGCGCGGGCGAGCCTCGCTTCATAGCGCCGCATCCTCTGCTCGCAGCCGGCGTCGCCACCCGCCGCCCCGGCCTCGATGTCGATGGAGGTCAGCCGCTTTCCCGTCGCAGAAAAATAATCGCGCTCGAGCCCCGGGCCGGAGAGGAACGTCTCGATACAACCGGTGTGCCCGCAAAAACATTGGGCACCCGGCCGCTCGTCGTCGGTCGGCCACGGCAGTGGATTGTGGCCCCACTCGCCGGCGATGGCGTTCGGTCCCAGGAGCACGTTGCGGCGCACGACGATGCCGCCGCCGACTCCTGTGCCGAGAATCGCACCGAACACCGTCTCCGAATCCTTGCCGGCGCCGTCACATGCCTCCGAAAGCGCGAAACAGTTGGCGTCGTTGCTGACTCTCACTGAGCGGCCGAGCAGGCCTTCGAGATCGGCCTTGATCGGCTTCCCATTGAGAGCGATGGAGTTCGAGCCCCGAAGCAAGCCGGTAGCGCGCGAGATCGAGCCAGGCGTGCCGATGCCGACTGTGCCGGACTCGCCGAGCTTCGCTTCGGCGTCCCTCACCAGCATCGCAATGACGCCGAGAATGCCACCGTAGTCCTCGTGCGGCGTTGCAACGCGCCGGCGCAGCAGCTCCCGACCGCCTGATGCGAGCGCGACGATTTCGATCTTGGTGCCGCCCAAGTCGATGCCGAATCGGATCATGGTCAGTCGTTTCTGTAGTCGGTTAGGCCAGGCGACGCGAGACATCTGTTGACGCGCGGCAGCGGTTTCACCGATTATTGCAGAAACTCATAATGACAGTTGCTCACGAGGAGGAATCATGCGCTTGCGCCATACCTTGCTTGCTGCGACGCTGGGCCTGCTGGCGCTCCCCGCCACAGCGCAACAGCAGGTGAACGTCATCTGCCCGATGGCTGCGGAGTGGTGCACCATGGCCGCGGCGGAATTCGAAAAAGCCACCGGAATCAAGGTTGGGCTGACGCTTAAAGGATCTGGCGAATCCTACGCGACGATCGCTGCCGAGAAGGCGAATCCCAAGCACGACATCTGGTACGGGGGCACGGGCGATCCGCACCTGCAGGCGGCGGAGCAGGACCTCACGATCCCTTACAAGTCACCGCTGCTCGATCAGCTCCAGCCATGGGCCAAGCGCCAGGCCGAGCAATCCGGCTTCAAGACCGTCGGAATCTATCTCGGCGTGCTCGGCATGGGCTACAACACCGAGCTGCTCGCCAAGAAGAAAGCGCCGGTGCCGGCGTGCTGGAAGGATCTCGGCCGACCCGAATACGCAGGCGACGTGCAGATGGCCAACCCGAACGCTTCCGGGACGGCGTACACGACCATAGCCACGCTGGTGCAGGTCTTTGGCGAGGATGAAGCCTTCAAGATGCTCAAGGCGTGGCACAAGAACATCAGCAACTACTCGCGCCAGGGCGTCGGTCCGATCAAAGCGACGGCCCGCGGCGAGAACATGATCGCCGTTGCTTTCATCCATGACGTCGTCACCGAGGCGCAGGCAGGCTTCGCGGTGAAGAGCGTCGCTCCCTGCGAAGGCACCGGTTACGAGATCGGTTCGATGTCGATCATCAAGGGAGCGAGGAACCTCGACAATGCAAAGAAATTCTATGACTGGGCGCTGACTCCGCCGGCGCAGAAGCTGTCGTACGAATCGAAGTCATCGTTCCAGCTGCCGTCGAACGTGAGCACGCCAGTTTCGCCGCTTTCACCGCGGCCCGCCGATATCAAGCTCGTCGACTATAACTTCGCCAAATACGGCTCGTCGGCCGAGCGCAAGCGGCTGCTCGAGAAGTGGGACAAGGAAGTCGGCGGTGCCTCCAAGTGACGTTGATCCAGGTTCCTAGTGAGAGTTTTCTTGCGTGAATGGTCGATGATTCGATGCCTTGCCATAGGGGTTATCGCTCTGCTTTTTCCTGGCATCGTGCTCGCGCAGGGAACTCTCGCCATGTATTGCAGCTCGCCCAACACCGCCTGGTGCCAAGGCATGGCGATAGACTTCGAAAAAGCGACGGGCATCAAGGCGTCGGTCACGCAAAAGGCAACCGGCGAGCTTTTTGCGCAGATCAAGGCGGAGGCTGCCAGCCCCAAAGGCGACATCTGGTGGGCGGGAGCGGGCGATGCGTTTCTGCAGGCCGCCGAAGAGGGTCTTCTGGAATCGTACAGGTCGCCCAACCTGGACCAATTACACGACTGGGCAAAGCGAGAGGCCGAGCTTTCCAAATACCGTGTCGCAGGCGTCTACGGCGGCGTTCTCGCCCTGGGCTACAACACCGAGGTGTTCGAAAAGCGCAAGCTGCCGGTACCCAAATGCTGGAAAGACCTCATCAATCCTGTTTACAAAGGCGAGGTCATGCTGTCGAACCCGAACTCGTCGGGCACCGCTTACCTCATGCTGGCCACGCTGGTTCAGATCTTCGGCGAGGACGAAGCGTTCAGGTTCATGAAAGCGCTCAACGCGAATGTCAACCAGTACGCACGCTCGGGCATCGGCCCAATGACCGCTGTCACCCGAGGTGAGACGGGCATCGGCAGCACCGTGCTTCATGGCGTGATCAACGAGATCGTGCGCGGGTTTCCGGTCAAGCCGATCCTGCCTTGCGAAGGCGTCGGCTACGAGGTGGGCTCGATGGCGATCATCAAGGGCGCGCGCAATCTCGACAACGCCAGGAAATTTTTCGATTGGGCGCTCACGCCGGCGGCGCAGACGATCGGGCTCGATATCAAGGAGTACGCGATCCCGACCAACAAGAACGTGCCGCTGCCGCCGCAGGTCCCGAAGCTCTCCGACATCAAGCTGATCGACTACGACAGCGCGAAATACGGCGCCTCTGCCGAACGCAAACGCCTGCTCCAGCGCTGGGAGCGAGAAATCAACGCGTTGCGGTGAGCGCCAACGCGAATGTCGCCTATGGAACGCCGAATTCATGCGGCCGCCGACGGTTCTCCCTGTCGACGCATGCCGATGGTTTTAGAGCTGCCGCGAATTCCGGCGTAGATCGGGCGGCGTGCCGTGTCGATCGTGCGGTCATACGCATGTCGAGAACCACGATCGTCGCTTACCCATGACTCCCGAGCGCAAAGCGATCGCCTTCTGGCTCGCCGTCGGCGTGGCCGGATTCTCTTGCGTGCCGTGGTATGCGTTGCAGGGATCGGTGCTGTCCACGGCGTGGTTGCGCGACTTCGGGAACAAGGATTTTGCGCCGGCACTCATTCAGGCGTGGCGCCACGGGCGGTACTGGCTCATGCCCATCGGAGCGATGCTGTTTGCCGGTTTCGCCTTGCTCGCACCGCGGCTCGGTCGTTCGCTCCGCGCATACGCGCTGCTCGCGCTGGGTGGCATCGGCTTCTTGTACGTGCTTGCCCAAGGCTTCGCCATCGGGCCACAGGGCTGGTCGTTCGATTCGCTCGCGAGCGCCTTGGGTCCGCTCGCTGCCGGCCAATTCGGCATGGGTCTGGGAGCAGCGCTGACAACGCTCGCCGTTGCGATGCTGTTCTCGCTGGGCCTGGCGCAGCGCGGCTATTTCAACGGCGACGGATTTGTCTCCGGCGGTATCGTCGCCATTATCGCGTCGACCGCGATCTTCACGTTCTATCCGATCCTGAAGATCATGGTCAGCGCCTTCGAGGACGATAGCGGAGCATTCGCGGCGTCGGCCTTTCTGGCGCGATTTCTGCAGCAGAAAATCTGGGGCTTGGGCTGCCTTTCCGGCGGCCCGCGTTGCGGCGTCGCGTGGAATACGCTGCTGCTCGCGCTCCTTTGCGGATTGGGCACGACCACCCTTGGCCTCGCATTCGCGCTGGTCGCGACCCGCAGCAACTTCCGTTTCAAAAAGCTGCTGCGCGCATTATCGATTCTGCCCATTATCACGCCGCCGTTCGTCATCGGCCTCGGCCTTATCCTCCTGTTCGGCCGTTCCGGATTGATCAATCAATTTCTCGAATGGGGGTTCGGGATAGAGCCGTCGCGCTGGTTTTACGGCTTGCCCGGCCTGCTGCTCGCGCAGCTCCTGTCGTTCACGCCCATCGCGTTCCTGGTCCTGATCGGCGTGGTGGAAGGCGTCTCGCCGAGCATGGAGGAAGCCGCGCAGACGCTGCGGGCGAACCGCTGGCGCACGTTCGTCGATGTATCCCTGCCACTGATGCGGCCTGGGCTCGCCAACGCGTTTCTGATCGGTTTCATCGAATCGATCTCCGATTTCGGCAACCCGATCGTGCTCGGCGGGAACTTCAGCGTCCTGGCAACCGAAGTCTTCTTTGCGGTCGTCGGTGCGCAGCTCGATCAGGGTCGCGCCGCGGCGCTCGGCATGCTGTTGCTGGGCTTTGCGCTCGCTGCGTTCTTCGCTCAGCGCTGGGTGCTCGGGCGCAAGGTTTATACGGCAGTCGCCGGCAAAGGTGACGCCGGTTTGCCGACCGTGCTGCCCGAGGGTGTGCGAAAGGCGTGCTACGCAGTCGCCGTGCCCTGGATTGTGCTTACGCTCGTTATCTATTCGATGGCGTTCATCGGCGGCTTTGTGGAGCAATGGGGCCGTAACTACACGCCGACGTTCAAACACTACATCAAGGCCTTTGGCGTCGAGTCCGGCGCGCAGGGCCTACTCTGGGTGGGCACGGCGTGGAGCTCGTTTTGGACGACCGTCAAGCTCTCTGCAATCGCCGCGCCCATCACCGCGGTGCTCGGCCTTCTGACCGCGTACATCCTGACTCGCCACCGCTTCCGCGGCCGGTCGGCTTTCGAGTTCGGCACCATGCTGAGCTTCGCGATCCCGGGCACCGTAATCGGTGTGTCGTACATCCTCGCTTTCAACGTGCCGCCGATCGAAATCACCGGGACTGCCATTGTGCTGGTGATCTGTAATGTGTTCCGCAATATGCCGGTCGGTGTGCGCGCCGGTATGGCGTCGATGGCCCAGATCGACAAGAGCCTTGACGAGGCTTCGACGACGCTGGGCGCGCGCGGGTTTACGACGCTGCGCAGGATCCTGCTGCCGCTGCTCAAACCCGCGGTGGTTGCCGCGCTCGTCTACAGCTTTGTGCGGGCAATGACAACCGTGTCGGCAATTGTCTTTCTTGTCTCCGCCGAGTATGAATGGGCGACTACGTACATCATCAACCGCGTGACCAATGGCGATTATGGCGTTGCTATCGCCTATTCGTCGGTGCTGATCGTGCTGATGCTGGCGGTGATCTGGCTGATCCAGCGCCTGGTCGGCGAGCGGCGGCTGGGTCGACGCGCCGTCACGGCGGCGCCGGACATGGCACAATTGGGCGGCACCGCCGCATGATATGAAAGCCGCGTCGATCGAGTTCCGCAAGGTCAGCAAGCTCTACGGCGACGTCGCTGCAGTGCGCGACATTTCCTTTTCGATCGCGGCGGGCACCCTGGTCACGCTGCTCGGACCTTCGGGCTGCGGCAAGACGACCACGCTGCGCATGATCGCCGGCCTCGAGTTGCCGACCGCGGGCACAATCGCCATCGGCGGCAACGACGTCACCCGGATCCCGGCTTCGGAGCGCGACGTGTCGATGGTGTTCCAGAGTTACGCGCTGTTCCCGCACATGACGGTGCTCGAGAATGTCGGTTACGGACTGACGGTCGCGCGCCTGCCCAAGGCCGAGGTCGCAGCAAAGGCGCATGCCGCGCTAGCTACGGTCGGGCTGACTGGGTTCGATGCACGGTTGCCGTCGGAGCTTTCCGGCGGACAGCAACAGCGCGTCGCGGTCGCGCGCGCGCTGGTGCTCGAGCCGGGCGTTCTTCTGTTCGACGAGCCGCTTTCGAATCTCGATGCGCGGCTTCGCCGGCAAATGCGCGAGGAAATCCGCGAGCTCCAGCAGCGGCTGTCTCTGACCGTCGTCTACGTCACGCATGATCAATCGGAGGCGATGGCGGTCTCGGACCGCATCATCGTCATGAACAAGGCGACCATCGCCCAGGAAGGCGCGCCGCGTGACCTCTACGAGCAACCGAGCGACGTCTTTGTCGCGGGATTCATGGGCGATGCCAACCGCGTGAGCGGCGTGCTTACCCGCGTCGACGACCGCCTTGGCGATCTGGTGATCGGCCCGCTTTCGGTCAGGCTGGCGCACCGCGGGCTGGCGAACGGCGCGGTCGACGTCTCGATCCGCCCGGAAGCGATTGGACTTCGCGCGGCAGACGAGGCCGATGGGGGGCTGACAGGCAGCGTGCGCAAGGCAGCCTACATCGGCGGACTGATGGAGTACACCGTCGACACTTCGATCGGTCAACTTTTCATTGTCAGCATGGCAGTCGATCGTCCTCTCGCGGTGGGCGCGACCGTGTCGCTGGTCCTCGCCAACCACGGCGTCGTCCCGATCGCCGCCGCATGACCGCGGCCGAGCTCGACGAACGGGCGCGTTTCGCCAGGTCGCTCGCGCGCGAAGCGGGCGCGCTCGCGCGCCGCTATTTCCTGCGCGAGCTTGCGTACTCGGCCGCGGCCAAGGGTCCGCAGGATTGGGTCAGCGCCGCCGATCACCAAGTGGAAGCGCTGATTCGAGCGCAGCTCAAAAATGCGTTTCCCTCCGACAGCATGCTCGGCGAGGAGGACGGCGGCGAGCTCGGCGCGAACGCGTGGATTGTCGACCCGATCGACGGAACGATAAATTTCGTGCACGGCGTCCGCTACTGGTGTGTGTCGATCGCCTTCGTCGTTGACGGCGAACGACGCATCGGCGTGGTCCACGATCCTTCTCTCGATGAGCTGTTCTGGGCGGTCCGTGGTGGCGGAGCGTTCTGCGGCGACGCACCGACGCGCGCTTCGTCGTGCGTTCGCCTCGACCAGTCGCTGCTCTGCGCCGGCTACGTGCCAAGGCATTCGCTGGACGAGTACCTTCAGCTCGAGCGTCGGCTGCACGAGGCGGGCGCAGCGGTGAAAGATATGGGCGCCGGTGCGCTGATGCTCGCGCACGTCGCCGCGGGAAGGTTCGACGCGTTTATCGAGCCGCACATGCATCCGTGGGACGCGCTCGCGGGCTTGCTGCTGGTCGAGGAATCCGGAGGACGGGTCTATCCCTACCCCGGCGCGAGAGGCTTGGCCGCCGGGGGAGCGGTCGTGGCGGCAGCGCCCGGCATTTTCGACGAGCTCTTCCGTCTGTCCCGATACGCTGCATTCTGATCCGAGTGGCGGCGCCGCATCTGGCCCGGCAGGCGTAGCCCGTGAACGCCGGCGTCAGAACTGCTCGTCGGACAGCGCCAGCACCGACTCGCTGCCCATCGTGATGGAGCGTGCCAGCGCACCTGCCTGCGGCAGCAGGCACTCGGCATAGAACCGGGCGGTGGCGATCTTGCCGCGATAAAACGTCGCGTCGCCCTTGTTCTCCGCGAGCAGTCGCGCGGCGACTTGCGCGCTCCGGGCGAGTTGCCAGCCTCCTGCGACCAGGCCCCACAGTCGCAAGTACGGAACCGAAGCCGCGTGCGCGGCGCGCGACGCTTTGCCGTACGCGGGAACCACCCAGTCGACCGCGCTCTTCAGCGCGGCAGCGGCGCTTTGCAGCTCATTGCCGATCGGCACCAGCGCACCGTTGGCGTCGGCGCTCATCGCAGTCGCCACGCCGACAATCTCGCCGATGACCGAGCGCGCTACCGCACCACCGTCACGCGCAGTCTTGCGCCCGATCAAATCGTTGGCCTGGATCGCGGTCGTCCCTTCGTAGATGGTCGTGATGCGCGCGTCGCGGTAGTGCTGCGCGGCGCCGGTCTCCTCGATGAAGCCCATCCCTCCGTGCACCTGGACGCCGAGGTAGGTCACCTCCTGCGCAACCTCGGTGCCCCAGCCCTTGACGATCGGAATCATCAGCTCGACGAATGCCTGATGGCGCTTGCGTGCATCGGCGTCGGGATGGCGGCGCGCATTGTCGATCGCCGCGCCGGTCACGTAGCCCAGCGCGCGCATCGCCTCGGTCTGCGCTTTCATGGTCAGCAACATGCGGCGCACATCGGGATGCTGCAGGATGGTCGCGGTCGGCACTGTCTTGTCGAGCCCGGGCGCCCTGCCCTGCACGCGGTCCCTGGCGTAGTCCAGCGCGCGCTGGTATGAGCGTTCGGCGATGCCGACGCCTTCGATGCCGACCGAGAATCGCGCCAGATTCATCATGATGAACATGTACTCGAGGCCGCGATTCTCCTCGCCGACCAGGTATCCGACCGCGCCGCCGTGATCACCGTACGCGAGCACCGCGGTGGGGCTGGCGTGTATGCCAAGCTTGTGCTCGATCGACACGCAGTGAACGTCATTGCGCGCGCCCAGGCTCCCGTCGTCGTTGACCATGAACTTCGGCACCAGGAACAGCGAAATGCCCTTGACGCCTTCCGGCGCGGTCGGCGTGCGCGCAAGCACCAGATGGATGATGTTGTCGGTGTAGTCCTGCTCGCCATAGGTGATGAAAATCTTCTGTCCGTAAAGCTTGAAGGATGCGTCCTGCTTGTCGGATGATGGCACCGCGCGCGTGCGCACCGCCGCCAGATCGGAGCCCGCCTGCGGCTCGGTCAGGTTCATGGTGCCGGTCCATACACCTTCGACCATCTTCGGCAGAAATGCCGTCTTCAGCCTGTCCGAGCCGCAAAGCTCGAGCGCCTCGATCGCGCCCTGCGTCAGCAGCGGGCACAGCGCAAAGGCCATGTTCGCGCCGTGCCACATTTCCTCGACCGCGGTTGCCACCAGTTGCGGCAGGCCCTGGCCGCCGTGTTCCGGATTCTTGGTCAGGCCGTTCCACCCGTTCTCGACAAATTGGCGGTACGCGTCCTTGAATCCGGCGGGTGTCTTGACCTTGCCGCCCTCCTGCCATGTCGCGCCTTCGCGGTCACCGACGGCGTTGAGCGGATCGAGCACTTCCGACGCGAACTTCGAGGCCTGTTCGAGAATCGCCGCCACAGTGTCGGGCGTCGCATCCTCGTAGCCGGGTAGCTTGCCGACCTGGTCGAGCCCGGCGAGCTCGTTCATCACGAACTGTATTTCCTGCATTGGCGCGTGATAGGTGCTCATGGCATCAGCCCAGTTCCGTGATCAGCTGAGGCACGATCTCGAACAGATCGCCCACTAGCCCGTAATCGGCGATCTGAAAAATCGGTGCTTCGGCGTCCTTGTTGATCGCCACGATGACCTTGCTGTCTTTCATTCCGGCCAGATGCTGAATCGCACCGGAGATGCCGATCGCGATATAGAGATCGGGGGCGACGATCTTGCCGGTCTGGCCGACTTGATAGTCGTTGGGCACATAGCCGGCATCCACCGCGGCGCGCGATGCGCCGATCGCGGCGTTGAGCTTGTCGGCCAGCGCCTCGAGCATCTTGAAATTCTCGCCGTTCTGCATGCCCCGTCCGCCGGAGATCACGACCCGGGCGTTGGTCAGCTCCGGGCGGTCGGATTTGGTCAGCTCCTGGCTGAGAGCCTGGACTTGCGCCGTGTCGGCCGGTGCCGCGACGCTCTCGATAGTCGCGCTCCCGCCGGTGCTCGGCGCGGCATCGAAGCCGGTCGAACGCACGGTGACGACAATCTTAGGGTCTTTGGACTGGACGCTGGCAAACGCGTTGCCGGCGTAAATCGGCCGGACGAAAGTGTCGGGTGCCTCGACGCCGATGATGTCGGATACCTGCGCAACATCGAGCAGCGCCGCAATGCGTGGCGCAACATTTTTGCCGAAACCCGTCGCTGGCAGGAAAAAATGCGAGTACGACGCCGCCAACGCCGTGACCAGAAGAGCGAGATTTTCCGCGGTCTGGCTGGCAAGGTGCGCGGCGTCGGCGTGCAGGATCTTTGCTACACCGGCGATGCCGGCAGCTGCCTTCGCGGCGCCTCCCGCGTCATGGCCGGCGACGAGGACGTGAATGTCGCCACCGACCTTCAGCGCGGCGGCGACCGTGTGCAGCGTCGCGCTCTTCAGCGCGCCGTGGTCGTGCTCGGCAACGACGAGTGTGGTCAAGATCGATGTGAACTATTTGAGGAATTGAGTCGCGCTCGCGCCAGACAAGTGCTGCATCCCCGCTTTCGCGGGGGTGATTTGAGTGGCGCTCGCGCCACTCAAATCACCTTCGCTTCATTGCGTAGCTTGGACACGAGCTCCTTGGCGTCGGCCACCTTGCCGCCACCCTTGCGCCTGGGCGGCTCGACAACCTTGAGGGTCGCGAGTCGGGGTGTCACATCGATCCCGAGCGCGTCAGGCTTGATAATGTCGAGCGGCTTCTTTTTCGCCTTCATGATGTTCGGCAAGGTTGCATAGCGCGGCTCGTTCAATCTGAGATCCGTGGTGATGACCGCCGGGAGCCTCATCGCCAGGGTCTCCAAGCCGCCGTCGATCTCGCGCTTGACCGTCGCCCGTTTTTGTCCGCCTTCATCGGTGATGTCGATCTTGGAGGCGAAGGTGGCTTGCGGCCACCCGAGCAGCGCCGCAAGCATCTGCCCGACCTGATTGGCATCGTCGTCGATCGCCTGTTTGCCCAGGATCACCAGTTGCGGCGCTTCCTTGTCGACAATCGCCTTGAGCAGCTTGGCAACCGCGAGCGGCTGCAGCTCCACCGTCGATTCGACCAGGATCGCGCGGTCGGCGCCCATCGCCAGAGCGGTGCGCAGCGTTTCCTGGCACGCGGTGACACCGCATGAAACCGCAATGATCTCGGTAACGACGGCTTTTTCCTTCAGCCGCACCGCTTCCTCGACGGCGATTTCATCGAAGGGATTCATCGACATTTTGACGTTGGCGGTGTCGACCCCGGACCCGTCGGGCCTGACTCGAACCTTGACGTTGAAATCGACCACACGCTTGACCGCAACAAGAACTTTCATCGACAGGTCCTGAGAGGGGCGATAGACCGCTGAGTGGAGCTCGCGGGCCCCACACGCGAGAGCGCCGAATTATAGCGCGATTGAAGGATCGTCAGGCCGCCGCGGCGGGTCGAAAATCACGATGGAGCAACTGGCGAGGCGACAATGCGGCTACCGTTTCC
>JALZAO010000255.1 GCA_030948305.1 Pseudomonadota bacterium | reverse complement strand
CAAACGTGGCGGAGTGGGATGTCGACGTCGCGGTCGTGCATCAACGCGGCGCCGCGACCATGGTCGGCGAAAAGCTGTTGATGCCGTACCGTAACGACATCGGTGCCGGCAAGCTGGTCACGCGCGACACGGCCAAGAACGCTCTAGGGGCCAACGTCGACGGCTATGTGCTGCCGATGTTTCACAGCCAGATCGCGTTTGCGTACAACCCCGAGCTGATCAAGGCGCCGCCGAAATCTTTCGGAGAGCTCACCGAATGGGTCAAGAAGAATCCGAAGCAATTCGGCTACAACGGCGTCAAGGGCGGCATGTCGGGCGTGGGCTTCGTGATGGGCTGGGTGGAAGCGAGCACCGGCATGGCCGACAAGCTGGAGAAGGGACCGTATGATGCCAGTCAGAAGGTGGCGATCGACAAGGCGCTCGGCGGGCTCAAGGATTTCAATCAATACGTGGTGATGACGCCGGGCAATGCCGGGACGCTGGACATGCTCAATCGCGGCGAGATCTCCATCGGCCCGGTCTGGGTCGACATGTTCTACACCTGGCAGGCGGACGGGCGGATGAGCCCGAAGATGAAGCTCTCGCTGCCTTCGCCCGGACTTCCCGGACAGCCGATGTACTACGTGATCCCGGCCAAGGCCGCGCACGCGGCGTTGGCCAAGAAGTTCATCGACCTGGCCGAGAGCCCTGAAGTGCAGGCAGAAGGTATCGTCAAGCAATTCAACTGGTACCCGGGCATCGATCCCCAGCACGTGCAATCCAAGATGGACCAGGCGAGCTGGAACAAGCTCTTCACGGACATCTCGCCGACCGATCTGACGAAATACGGCCGCCCATTCCCGCTGTCGGAATACTTCACCGATATCGTCGAGGGTTACGAGCGCGTCGTGATCAAGTAAGGCGCAGAGCACTAGGCGGGGAGGGAGCATTCTCCCTGCTCCGCTCGCGGGTCGAGGCTCACGGTGAGGCGCGGTGAAATCGATCGCAATAAAATCCCCCATCGCTGATCGCTGGGTCGGGCTTGCGCTGCTCGCCCCGGCGCTTGCCGTCATCCTCGTTTTCTTTGTGGCGCCGCTCGCGATGTCCGCGGTGGTTGCTTTCCGGCGCAAGGACGGCGCGCTGACGCTTGAACACTTCGCCAAGTCGTTCGACCTCTACACCACCGATCTGCTCTTCACGCTGGCGATCGTCGTCGCTTCGACCATACTGATCGGGTTGGTCGCGACCGCCATCGCGGGCTACCTTACGCTCGGCGAAAACCCGCGCACGGTGTCGATCCTGCGCTGGCTCTATCGCTGGCCGCTGTTCATTCCGTTCGTGGTAGCCGGCCAGGTGATGCGCACCTTTCTGGCCAAGAACGGCATGCTCAATCATGTGCTGATCGGGACCGGTCTGATCGAGCCCTTGTCGGCTCAGAGCCTGCTCGACTGGCGGGGCATCGTCGTCGCCTTCGTCTGGAAGCAGGCGCCGTTCGTGACGCTGCTCCTGGCCGGCGCCATGGCCTCGATCGAGACCCAGCATATCGAAGCCGCCCGCAACCTCGGCGCGCGGCGCTTGCGGGTGTTGATCGATATCATCCTGCCGCAGGTGCGCGGCACGCTGCTGGTCGGTCTGGTGCTGTCGTTCGTGACCATGCTGTCGGTACTCTCCGTGCCGTTGATGATCAATCCCAATTCGCCGACCATGGTGACGGTGGACGTCGCCTATCGTATCAACACCTTCGGCGATTACGCGGTGGCCAACGCGTTGTGCCTGCTGTCCCTGGTGCTCGCCGCCGGCGGCGCATGGTTCTATTTGCATCACGCCGTGGAAAAGGTGACACGCGCATGACGGCGCTTCGTTTTCCGACGCTTCCGTCGCCGCTTCGAACCGTGCTGCGCGCAATCGCGCTGGCATTGTTCGCATTCGCGATTTTCGGGCCGCTGTTGAACCTGCTGCTGTGGGCGTTCGCCGAGCGCTGGTATTTTCCGAACAAGCTGCCGCTGGAATTCGGGCTTACCTTCTGGTATCGCGTGTTCCAGCCGCGCGGCAATGCGCTCGCGTCGCTCGGCACCAGCGTCTGGATCGCTTTCCTGACGGTGGCGCTTTCGCTCGCGGTCGCGGTGCCCGCGGGCTACGCGCTGGGACGGCTGAAGCTTCCATGGCGCAGCGCGATCCTGCTGCTGTTCCTGCTGCCGCAGGCGGTGCCGAATCTGCCGGTGTACGTGAACATCGCGCAGGTGTTCTATCAGATCGGTCTCAACGGCACGATTCTTGGCGTCGTGCTCGTGCATGCGTCGCATGGACTGGTGCTGGCGGTATGGATCGCCTCGGCGGCGTTCGCCTCCGTCGACGTTTCGCTCGAGGAAGCGGCGCGCAATATCGGCGCATCGGCGTGGATCTGCTTTCGAACGGTGACGCTTCCGCTCGCCGCGCCGGGATTGATCGCCAGCGCAATATTCGTTTTCCTCGAATCCCTCGACGAATTCACCGGCACCTATTTCGTCGGTGTACCGGATGTCACCACCTTGCCGCTCTTGATGTTCAACGCCAGCATGGGCGGCAACTACCAGATCGCGTCGATCACCGCATTGTTGCTGCTGATCCCGTCGATCGGCTTCATGCTGGTCGTCGAGCGCTTCCTCAAGGCAGACGTGCTGGCGATGGTGGGACGGTAGCGGCGGATGCCACGCCGGGCGCGAAAAGCGAGCACCTGTCATTTCCTGCAGTTGACATCGAGTTAGTTAGGGCGCAGCTTCAACAGGACCAGAGAACGCAGCCGCGATATTGCATGACGCGCTAAGCTGCACACCGTGGGGGGCGGGTGGGGTGCTTAGCGAATGGCCGGCGCGAGAACGATCGCGCAGTGGCGGCTGGTGCACGTCGATGCACGGCTCGCGATGCGGCATTGACCGCGAGGGTCATTGGACCGCGGTCTGCGCTCGCATTGCTGAGCATCGCCTGCGCCGCGCAAGCTAGCGCTCTTACCGTTGGCTTTCTGCCTGCCGCGGCACACGCAATTTTCGCCTCCGCGGCGGCGCTTAACAGCCAAACCTTAACGTTTCCGGCGATCAGCATCGAGACTTACGGCGTCGCGGTGAGCGCCACGGTCTCGTCGGGCCTCCCCGACAATCTCGCGTCGCTCAGGACGGGTTCGTTGCAGGTCATGGCGGCACTACGTCGTTGGACACGTCCATGACGACCTGGAGAAGGGCACTCAAGCGCGACAGGTTAGCGGGCAGCTGCTTGATGCTCTTGCTGGCATTCTGTTGTAGCTCGATTTCGCGGGCGCAAATTACCACGGTCTGGGTGGAGGATGCGTTGCCGGCGGGGGCGGTGGCGGCTGCGGATGGTGGTGACAGCTGGAACTGGATCAGCAGCAATCCGACGGCGTACTCGGGAGCGCTGGCGCATCAAT
>JALZAO010000254.1:2799-3410 GCA_030948305.1 Pseudomonadota bacterium | reverse complement strand
AGCGCGTCGAGATCGCCAAGACGCTTCGCGACGTCGGTGCGCAGCACGCGTCGCGCGTTTTGTCCATCGAGCCAGACGGCGAGCACAGCCGCGGCAAGCAGCGCCAGCACCAGCGCGAGCAGCCACCGGCGCACGCGCGCAGGGTCACGCCGCGCCGCCGACGGCGCCGGGGAGGCGGCTTCGTGCACCGGGTCAGTCATGGGGGCGGAAAAAACTACAAAGAAAGCGAGGGGGGCCGAGTCGATTGTAGCAGGTCACGACAGCTCGGCGAACGCGCGGGCACCGCGCAATTTTCGGCCCCGCAGGCTGCTTTCGCGGGGATGACGCAAATTCGCTAATCCTCAGTAGAATGTGCGTTGCGCCGCCAGCGGCACCTGATGGGGCGGCGCCTTCCCGCGATCATGGTCTTTCTCCTCACTATCATTTTCATTATCGCCGTCCTTCTTGCGGCGCTTGCCGGCTATGCGATCGGTTTGCGCGGTCGCGCCGGCCATGTCTTGCCGGAGGACCCGCTGGCGTCCGCGCCTGCGCCGGCGCTCGCCGCGCCGGGGGCGCCCATGCCCGCCGCGGTAACGGCAAGCGCGTCCGCTGACCAAAGCACGGAGATGGAG
>JALZAO010000254.1:0-2789 GCA_030948305.1 Pseudomonadota bacterium | reverse complement strand
CGCTCCCGGAGGACGATATCGGATTGAGACGCGAGTGCGAACGGCTGGCTGCGGAGCTCGCCGAAGCACGCCAGGAAAGCGCGCGCTACCGTCAACTCGTCGTCGACATCGAGAACAATGCGCCGCCGCCAATCCTGTCCGGCGTCGGGGAGCCCGACGACCTGAAGTTCATCATCGGCATCGGCCCGGTGCTCGAGCGCATGCTGCACAACCTCGGCGTCACCACCTTCCGCCAGATCGCGCGCTGGAGCGAGCGCGACAGCGCCGAGTTCGACGCCAAGCTGCCGGAATTCCCGGGACGCATCGTGCGCGACCAATGGGTGACGCAGGCGCGCGAGCTGCATCAGGCCAAGTTCGGCGAGCTTCCTTCCGACCGGCCTCCGCGGCCATGAGCGCCGCGCGTCCCGCCACCGCGCAGCATGCGGTGCCGGTCTCGAGCATGCTGCTGGTCGGCATTCTTGCATTGGTGTGGGGCTGCAACTGGCCGGTTTTGAAGATCGGCGTGACCGAGCTTGCGCCGCTGACCTTCCGCGCCGCGTCGCTTCCGTTCGCGGGGATCGGCCTCCTGCTCCTGGCCAAGCTCGCGGGCGATTCGATCGCCATCCCGCGTGCGCTGTGGGGCAAGGTCGCCGCGCTGGCGATTTTCAATATCGGCGCCTGGAACGGACTCATCGTGTTCGGCGTGCAACAAATGCCCGCCGGCCGGTCGGCGATACTCGCCTTCACCATGCCCGTCTGGAGCGTACTGTTCTCGCTTGCGTTACTGCACGAGCCGCTGTCACGTCGCAAGCTCATCGGTCTCGCGCTCGGGATGTGCGGCATGGCGTTACTTCTCGGCGAGGACTTTCGCCACGTCCAGCGCTCGCCCGCCGGCACGCTGTTCATCCTCGGCGCGGCGATAAGCTGGGCATTCGGGACGGTATTGCTGCGCCGCTGGAAGCTCGAGCTGCCGCAAAACACGCTTACCGGCTGGATGATGATTCTGGGATGGCTGCCGATCGTCGCGCTGATGCCGTGGTTCGATCCGCATCCATGGCTCGCGTTGTCGACCATGAACGGCACCGCCTGGTTCGCGATTCTCTACAACATCTTCTTTGCCGGCACCCTGGCCCATTGGGCGTGGTTCACGATGGCAAGAACGCTGCCGGTGGCGGTGAGCTCGCTTTCGTCGCTGCCGGTGCCGGTGGTCGGCGTGCTGTCGGGGATGCTTTTTCTCGGCGAGCGGCCGGGCGCGAGTGAATTTGTCGCACTGGCGCTGGTGCTGGCCTCGCTCGGCACAGTACTGTTCGCGCCGAAGTCGCCGCCGGCACCTCCCCCACCTGATTAGCGAGTTTTCCGGTACGCCCAGTCCCCCAATCTCGTCATTCCCGCGAAAGCGGGAATCCAGTGTCTTGCAACGAACGCCGCTGGGTTCCCGCTTTCGCGGGAACGACGATAGTGCGACGGGGTGGCGTGCGGGGAGTGCGCGCCTACGACAGCTCCGGAATCAGCGTCAGCACCTTCTTATCCTTGAACCACGCGTCGAGATTTGCCTTGCACAGGTCGCCCATCGCCTGACGCGTCTCGCGGGTGGCGCTGCCGACATGAGGCAATAACACCGCGTTTTCCATCGCCAGCAAGGTTGAAGGAATATTCGGCTCGTCGGCAAATACGTCGAGGCCAGCGCCCTTGATCACGCCCGCGCTGAGCGCGGCGGCCAAGGCGGACTCGTCGACGATCGATCCGCGAGCGATGTTGATCAGCGTTCCTTTCTTGCCCAAGGCCTCCAGCACTTCCGCGTTGACAATGTTGCGCGTGGCTTCGCCTCCCGGGCAGGCGACGACGAGAAAGTCCACCGCGGCCGCCAGCGACTTGAGATCGGGAATGAACTCGTAAGGCACGTGCTGCGCCTTGCGGCCGGTGTAGGCGATCTTCATCCCCATCGCCACTGCACGCGCGGCGATCGCCTTGCCGATGCGGCCCAATCCGAGGATGCCGACTTTCTGTCCCGCGAGCTTGGTGGCCAGATCCGGTGAGCGCTTCGGCCATTCGCCGGCATGGACAAAACGATTGAGACGCACGAATCCGCGCCCGGTCATCAGTATCAATCCCAGCGCCACGTCGGCGACGTCGTCGGTCAGCACGTCCGGCGTGTTGGTGACCTTGATCCCGCGCGCCTTGCAATAGCCCACGGGTACGCCGTCGTAGCCGACCCCGAACACGGAAATGATTTCGAGCGCTGGCAGTGCGTCGAGCAGCGACGTCGGCGTCACCGTGCCCCCGCCCTGGACCAATCCGCGGATGCGTGCGCCTACCGCTTCAAGCGTGCCCGGCTTGTCTTCCGCCTTGTAATAGTCGTGGCAGCGATAGCTCGACTTCAGCGGTTCGTACAGAAACGGCGGCATAGGGGCGGTGACGATGATATCGGGTTGCATGTGGGCGTCTCGAGGGTCAGGGTTGTCTGGAAGCGAAGTATTCTAGCAACGAAGCAAGGAGTCCTGCGTCGGTGGGTGCGGTGAGCGTCACGCGGCTAAACCCGAGCACGCGTGCGCGCTCCGCGATACGTGGGTGCGGAACGAAGGTCGGTGTCGCGGCCATGCTCGAGCGAGACACCTCGTCGAAGCGCTCCCACAGGTTGTCGAGGCCTTCGCTGCTGGTCAGTGTCAAGGCGTCGATCTCGCCGGCTCGCCACGCCGCCGCCATGGTCTCGAAGTCGCCGCGCGGCTTGTCGCGCCGGTAGCATTCGACATAATCGACTTGCGCTCCGCGTTCGGCGAGAGCTTCTCCGAGCAGCTTCCGGCCGCCTCTGC